>NZ_JAGPXZ010000763.1:0-2820 GCF_018070305.1 Micromonospora sp. M51
GAGTGCGTCTGACAACCACGACACGGCGGCGGCCTCCGGAACGGGGCCGCCGCTGCCGGTGTAGGCATGCGTCAGCGGTGGGTACCTGCTTGACTCGTAGCGGGTAGCCACAGCACCGGGAGGTCCGATGAGCGATCGAGGCGGCACCACCGATGGCGGCACGGACGGCCTCGGCGCCACCGGTGGTGCGAGTGACGTCAGGGCCCCTGGTGGCGCGGGTGATCCTGGCGCCGACGGCGGTGCGAGCGGCCTCGGTACTGACGGCGGCGCGAGCGACCTTGGTGCCACCGTCGCGGCGTTGACAGCTGACGACATCGAGCCGGCCCGTCGCCGCCAACTGCTGACCCGGATGGTCGGGCAGGCCCGCGCACGAGGCATCTCCGACCTGTTCAAGCCGCGTGCCGCAGTGCGGTGGATGGTCGACACAGTCGCCGAGATCGCCCCGCACGTCCCGGTACGGGACCTGGACACCCTGCGTCGGCATTTTCCCGGTCTGGACGACGGTGCCATCGCCGACCGGCTCGTCCGCAACGCGTCCCGGACCACTGCCGCGATCGGCGCGGCCGGAGGGGGCGTCGCCGCCGTCGAGTGGACGGTCGCACCGACCCTGCTCTCCGCCCCGGTGCTGCTCGCCGCCGAGACCGTCGCCGTGGTGGCGGTGGAGCTGAAACTGGTCGGCGAGCTGCACGAGCTGCACGGTGTGGCGCTGCCGGACGCCGGCACCCAACGGGCGGTCGCCCTGGTGCACTCCTGGGCCACCCAGCGCGGCGTCAACCCGATGGTGCCCGGCGTGGGAGTGGGCGCGGTGCTCGGCACCGCGGCCCGCAAGGAGCTGCGGGAGATGCTGCTGCGGCGGTTCGGTCGCAACCTCACCACGCTCGGACCGTTCCTGACCGGTGCGGCGGTGGCCAGCTTCCTCAACCGGCGGGCCACCCAGCAGATGGCCGAGCAGCTCCAGCTGGACCTGCGACGGCGGGGCATCGCCCGGCCCGCGCCGCCGGCTGCCCTGCCGGGTCCGCCGACCGGCACCTGAGCGGGCCTTGGCCGTCCAGGCCGGCAGCTGAGCGGGCCTTGGCCGTCCGGCTGAACGGGCCTTCCGGCCGTCGGATCAGCCCGGCTCGCGCGCCGTCGGACCGGGGAGCGCCAGCGCGTCCCGCGCGGCCAGCACCGCCTCGGCCAGCTCGACCGGGTGGCGGGTGCTGACCACCCAGAACGGGGTCGGGTCCGCCGGATCGTTGAGGATCACCTGCACGGCGCCACCGATCCATGGTCGCTGTACCACGAAGGCGAGCGGGTCCGCGCCGACGCCGAGCACCTCACGTCGGCCGGCCACGTCCAGCGGCACCACGTCGGCCACGAAACGTACCGGCAGGCGGGCGTCGTCCACCCGCAGCTCGCCATCGGCCACCCCGACCCGGATCCGGCCCAGCCACCACAGCCCGGCCGCGGTGAGCGGCACCAGCACGACGAACGGCAGCCAGGCGCGGACGCCGGAGGCGCCCATCCAGATCTCGACGGCCAGCAACGCGGCGGCCACCAGCCCGGCCAGCCACAGCCACCAGGGCAGATCCAGCCGCTCGGCGTACGCCGCACGGGCGGCGACGGGCGGCTGATCGGCGGACGGGGAGGACGACATGCTCACTCCTGCGAGGGTACGGCGCACGGCGGCGCGACGAACCGGCAGGATGGCAGGGTCACCCCGCGAACCGGACGGAAGAGGGGACCCGTGACCGACGTCGTACCCGTGCCCGTGCAGCTGCTCGACAGCGAGCTGCCGCTGCCCACGTACGCCCATCCCGGCGACGCCGGGGCCGACCTGGTGGCGGCCGCGGACGTGGAGCTGCCGCCCGGTGGTCGTGCCCTGGTGCCCACCGGGGTGGCCATCGCGCTGCCCGAGGGGTACGTGGGCCTGGTCCATCCGCGCTCCGGTCTGGCGGCCAGGCTCGGCGTGACGGTGCTCAACGCGCCCGGTACGGTCGACGCCGGCTACCGGGGTGAGATCCTGGTCAACCTGATCAATCATGATCGGGATGTGCCGGCGAAGATCTCCCGCGGCGACCGGATCGCGCAGCTCGTGGTCCAGCAGGTCGCACGGGCGCGGTTCGAGCCGGTGGTCGAGCTGCCCGCGTCCCGGCGTGGGACCGGTGGGCACGGGTCCACCGGTGGGCACGCCGGGCTGGTGCCGTCGCCGACGGGTCAGGACCGGATCGAGCGGCGGCCGAGCGAGCCGGGCCGCGGGCAGACGGAAGAGGTGGCAGGGTGAGTGTGAACAGCGGAGGGCAGGCGCAGTGATCTTCTCCCGAAAGCGGGCCGACGCCGAGCGGCAGACCCGTGACGAGCGGGTTACCCAGGTCCCGGACCAGGGCGATGCGGCGCCGACGCTGGAGCGCGGCCCGTACGACATCTCCGAGAGCTACGACGACGTGCAGCGCCTCGACCTCGGCAGCCTGCACATCCCGGCGATCGCCGACGTCGAGGTGCGGGTGCAGGCCGACCCGCAGGGTGTGATCCAGCAGGTGGTGCTGGTGCACGGCGACAACGCGCTCCAGCTGGGCGTCTTCGCCGCCCCCCGGTCCGAGGGGATCTGGGACGAGGTGCGCGAGGAGATCCGGCAGTCGCTGCTCCGCGACGGCGCGAGCGCGCAGGAGGTCGCCGGCGAGTACGGCCCGGAGCTGCACGCCCAGGTGCGTACCCCGGACGGCACCACGAACCTGCGGTTCGTCGGAATCGACGGGCCGCGCTGGATGGTCCGTGGCGTGTTCCAGGGCCCGGTGGCCACCGACCCGGCCCTGGGCGGGCCGCTCGTCGAGTGCCTGGACG
>NZ_JAGPXZ010000764.1:0-2816 GCF_018070305.1 Micromonospora sp. M51
TTGCCGGACCGTCAACGCCGTGGCCGTGTACCGGTGGTGGTCGGTGAAGTCCGGGGCGGTGGCCAACAGGTCGATCGCCGCCGTGACCTCGGCCGCCGGCTGGTCCGCCAGGTAGGCGCCGAGGTTCGCGGCCTCCATCACCCCGGGGCCGCCACCGGTCACCACCAGCCGGTCGGCCCGCGCCAGCTCCCAACCCAGCACGGCCGCCATCCGGTACGCGGGACTGCCGCGCCGCACCGCGTGGCCACCCATGATGCCCACCACCGACTGCGGCCCGTACGCGGCCAACCAGACCCGGGTGGCGTCGGCCAGCGCGTTGTCCACGCCGTGGTCGTGCAGCCGCTGACCCAGCGCCTCCCTGACGTCCGGCAGCGCGCCGCCGTGCGCCCGGTAGTGGTCGTACACCCGGGTGTCGTACATCCCGGTGAACCCGCCCTCGGCGAACCCGGCGGCCAGCTCCTCCGGGGTGTAGAGGTGGGTCGGCTGGGTCGGGTACGGCAACCCGGAGAACGGCGGCACCACGTTCGCGCCGCGCCGGACCAGGTCGGCGCCCACGTCCCGGGCCGCGAACCGGCAACCGACGAAGAGGGTGCCGGTGACGTCGACACCGGTCAGGTCGGGCACCGGCGCGAGGTCGAGCCGCAGACCCTGCACGGTCAGCCCGGTCAGCCGACCGGTGGTCAGCTGCTGGTCGAACTCGGCCCGGGTCTGGATCTCGCCGGCGTGCAGGTGCGGCTCGATGACGTCTGCGGGAGGTGGGGTCGGCACCGGGCCATCCTGCCCCTCCGCCGGGGCAGGTCAAACCTCGGGCCGGGGGCGGAACCGACAGGAGCCCGGCGGTCGTGGCCACCGGGCTCCTGCATAACCGGTTCCTGGGGAGGCTCCGGACCATTAGTTGTAATGGAAAACACCAGGCGGCGGCATAGGCCGCAGGCGTGACCAACTCCTCAGCCGTTCAGCGGAACACGTCGGCCGACCCGCTCGCGTGTCGCCCTGTCCAGCGGGTTGAATGGGGCGATGCAGAACCTTTTGCCAGAGCCACCGGCCACCCGCCTGCCCGTGAACGACGAGGCCGACGCCGCCCTGGCCGCCGCCAACGAGGCCGGCACCGATGAGGCGTACGCCGACGTGGCGGCGGGCTTCCCGACCTACAGCGCCGCCTGGGCGGAGCTGGCGGCGCGGGCCTTCACGCAGGGCCAGGTGGTGACGGCGTACGCGTACGCCCGCACCGGCTACCACCGGGGCCTCGACCAGCTGCGCCGCAGTGGGTGGAAGGGGCACGGCCCGGTGCCGTGGTCGCACGAGCCCAACCAGGGTTTCCTCCGCTGCCTGTACGTGCTGTCCCGGGCGGCCGACGAGATCGGCGAGGCCGACGAGGCGGCCCGCTGTGCCCAGTTCCTGCGTGACTGCGACCCGGAAGCGGCGGACGCGCTCGCGAGCAACTGACCCCACCCCGACGGCCGGCCCGACATCGGGCCGGCCGTCGGCGGGTCACAGCCCTTCGGCGACCGCGGCGGCGATCTTCAGCCAGGCGTCCCGGGTGGCCGAGGAGAGCCCGCCGTACCGGATCGGCTCGCCACTGTCGATGAGTCGCTCGTACGGGGCCAGCAGCACCGCCCGGGTGCGGGCCGCGAAGTGCTCCTGGATGGCCGGCAGGTCGATCTCCTTGCGGGACGGCGGCATCGACACCACCGTCACGGCCTGCCGGACCAGCCGTTGCCGGCCGCTCTGCTCCAGGTGGTCGAGCATCCGGGCCGCCGTCTCGGCGGAGTCGTTACGAGCCGACATCGTGACCACCAACTGGTCCGTGGCGTCCATCGACGCCTGCCAGTTCTGCGCCCGGACGTTGTTCCCGGTGTCCACGAAGATCAACTTGTAGAACCGGCTGACCACCTCACGGATCTCGGCGAACGCGGCGGCGGTCAACATCTCGCCACCGGTGGCCGACTCGTCCGAGGCCAGTACGTCGAACATCCCCTCGCCCTGGGAACGCACGTACTGCGACAGGTCACCCACCCGCCCGTGCGCGCCCTGGAACTGCCCGAGGTCACGCAGCATGTCCCGCACCGTGCGGGAGTGGAAGTCCTGCTGGGCGCGCATCCCCAGGGTGCCCTGGGTCTCGTTGTTGTCCCAGGCCAGCACGTAGCCGCCACGCTTCTGACCGAACGTCATCGCGAGCAGCAGGATCGCCACCGTCTTGCCCGCGCCACCCTTCGGGTTGACGACCGTCACCTGCCGCAGACCGCCGAAGTTGCGGCGCACCATCTCGATGTCCCGCTTGAGCTCCTGCTCGTGCCGGCCCGGGGCGAGCCGGAGCAGGCCCATCTTGTTGACCACCGCGCGTACACCCATGGTCGCCACCGGGTCGGCGGGTCGGACCTGGCGGCGTCGGGCGAAGTCCTCGGCGGTCGGCGCGGCGGTGTCCTCCGGTGTCCAGCTCGCGTCCGGGTACGCCGTCGCGTCCGGGTACGCCGTCGCGTCCGGGTACCCCGGTGCCGGCACCCGGGTCACCCCGTCGGCCTCCTGGTACGGCTGCCCCGGCGTACCGGCGGGTGACCCCTGCTGCCAGGGCGGTGGGTACCAACCCGGCGAGGGCGGGAACGGTCCCGGCGGTGGGGTCGCCGGCCCGGCCTGCGCAGCGACGGGCGGCGGCGCGGGAGGGCCGGGCGGCGGGTAGCTGAACTGCGTCACGTCGGGCGGCGGCGGAATCTGCGCCGAGCCGGTCTGCCCGGGGACGGGCGGCTGCCCCGGGTGCGCCTGCGCGGGACCGACGTACGGGACGACGGGAGGCGGGGGCGGAATCGGAGGCGTCCCGC
>NZ_JAGPXZ010000765.1:0-2815 GCF_018070305.1 Micromonospora sp. M51
TCGAAGGTGGCGCTGGCCAGCACCGAGACGCCGCCGATGCCGTCGCGGCCGGTCTTGGCGCCCATCAGCACGACAACGTTGCCCGGCCCGGCGGCCGCCTTGTTCTGCAACCGGTTGACCGGCAGCACGCCCAGGCAGAGCGCGTTGAGCAGCGGGTTGCCCTGGTAGGAGGGGTCGAAGACCAGCTCGCCACCGATGTTGGGCAGGCCCAGGCAGTTGCCGTAGCCGCCGACGCCGGCGACCACACCGGTGAGCACCCGGGCGGTGTCCGGGTGGTCCGCGGCACCGAAGCGCAGCGGGTCCATCACGGCGACCGGGCGGGCACCCATGGCGAGGATGTCGCGGACGATGCCGCCGACGCCGGTCGCCGCACCCTGGTACGGCTCGACGAAGCTCGGGTGGTTGTGCGACTCGACCTTGAAGGTCACCGCCAGCTCGTCGGAGACCTGCACGACGCCGGCGTTCTCACCGATGCCGGCGAGCAGCCGGTCGCTCTGCGGGGCCTTCTCGCCGAACTGGCGCAGGTGCACCTTGCTCGACTTGTAGGAGCAGTGCTCGCTCCACATGATCGAGTACATGGCCAGCTCGGACTGCGTGGGCCGGCGGCCGAGGATCTGCCGGATCCGGTCGTACTCGTCGTCGCGCAGGCCCAGCTCGGTGTACGGCTGAAGCTCGCCCGGGGTGCCACCGGCGCGCGGCACGGTGTCCACGCCCTCGGCCCAGACGGCGGTGGCCGGCTGGGCGGGAGCGGTCGCGGGCGCGACCGGCTGGGCCGGGCTCGGCTCGGTCGGCTGCGCCGGTGCGGAGTACGCCTCCGGTGTGTCCCGTACCGGGTCCGGATGGGTGGTCATGACCTCTCCTCGCTGCGCTCGGGCCCGCCAGGCCGGCGGTTGAGCTGACCGATGATCATGCTGGTGCCCCGACCAGGTGCTTGAGGGCCGACGTGAAGAAGCCGAGACCGTCCAGCGAAGGGCCGGTGAGCGCCTCCACCGCGTGCTCGGGGTGCGGCATGATGCCGACCACGTTGCCGGCGGCGTTGGTGATCGCGGCGATGTCGCGCTGGGACCCGTTGGGGTTGCCACCGATGTAGCGGGCGACCACCCGGCCCTCGGCTTCGAGCTGGTCCAGCGTCGCGGTGTCCGCGACGTAGCAGCCCTCGCCGTTCTTGACCGGAATCAGCACCTCCTGGCCGGGCTGGAACGCGTTGGTCCACGCCGTGCCGGCCGACTCGATGCGCAGGACCTGGTCCCGGTTGCGGAAGTGCAGGTGCTGGTTGCGGGTGAGCGCACCGGGCAGCAGGTGCGCCTCGCAGAGGATCTGGAAGCCGTTGCAGATGCCGAGCACCGGCAGACCGCCCCGGGCGGCATCCACGATCGTCTCCATCACCGGAGCGAACCGGGCGATGGCACCGCACCGCAGGTAGTCACCGTAGGAGAACCCGCCGGGCAGGACGACCGCGTCGACCCCGTGCAGCTGCGGGTCACCGTGCCAGAGCCGGACCGGCTCAGCGCCGGCGATCCGGACGGCCCGGGCCGCGTCCCCGTCGTCGAGCGAGCCGGGGAAGGTGACCACACCGACCCGGGCGGTCACGAGCGGGCATCCGCGGTCTCGTCGGCCTCGACCAGGCGGACGGTGAAGTCCTCGATGACCGGGTTGGCGAGCAGTTTGTCGGCAATTTCCCGAGCGCGGTCCAGGTCCGGTTCACCGGTGAACTCGATCTCGATCCGCCTGCCGATCCGAACCGAGGCGACGTCACTGACGCCGAGCCGGGGCAGCGCGTTTGCGACGGCCTGGCCCTGCGGATCGAGGATCTCGGGCTTGAGCATGACGTCGACGACGACGCGAGGCACTGGGCACTCCTGACTGTGTACGCAGTTGGGTGCCGACCCACAATGGGCGAGCGCAGCCAGCGTACCTGGCAGATATCGCCGCGGGCGCACCGGCCGGCTGGAGTTCAGGCAGTGCTCAACACTATCGGCGCCCAGGGTGGCCCGTCAGGCGCTACAGGTGGCCTCAGCAGGACATATACGGCGCTGCGGGTGGCTGAATCGTTACATTGATCAAACTCGATCAGGTCCTTGATAATGATCGCGGCGGGACCTACTGTACATCGACGTAGGTCGATTCATGCGTCCACGGGAATCCCCGTTGCCGCCCCATCCGCACCCGGCGACCCCGGGTCCGCCCCGCCCAAGGAGTCCACCCGATGCGCATCCGCCCCCTGCTCGCCGTCCTCAGCACCGCACTGGTCGGCGCCCTCGGCGTCACGTCCGCAGCGTCCGCCGCCCCGGTCAGTCCACTCATCATCGGCGGCAGCACCGTCTCGTCCGCGCCCTGGGCCGCCGCGGTGCTCAGCAACGGCTCGTTCACCTGCTCCGGCAGCGTCATCGCCGCGCAGTGGGTGCTCACCGCCCGGCACTGCATCAGCGGCACCATGTCGGTGCGCATCGGAAGCGTGAACCGCACCTCCGGCGGGGTCACCCGCACGGTCAGCGCCACCTACACCCGCTACGACCTCGCGCTCATGCGGCTCTCCAGCACCGTCAGCACCTCGGCGGTGAGCCTGGCCAGCAGCAACCCGCCGATCAACTCGACGAACTCGATCTACGGCTGGGGCATGACCTGCTACAGCGGCTGCTCGGCGTCCACCCAGCTGAAGACCGCCAGCGTCCGGGTGACCAGCAACAGCGTCACCGACGCGTACGGCGGCCAGGCGATCCGCAGCACCCGGATCAACGGCAACGCCTGGCGCGGTGACGCCGGCGGCCCGCAGTTCTACAACGGCCAGCAGGTCGGCGTCGCCTCCACCGCCGTC
>NZ_JAGPXZ010000766.1:0-2813 GCF_018070305.1 Micromonospora sp. M51
GAGGTGGGTGGCGATCCAGAGTGCGCTCCGCAGCCGGGTCTCCCGGTCACCGTGGTGCCCGGGCGCGGGTTCGGGCAGGTCGACGCCGAGCAGCGCCCGGACGGCGGCGATCTCCAACGCCCGGCTGCCGTCCAGCAGCAACGGCACCACGGCGATCAACACCGCGATGACCAGCAGGACGTACACCAGCGGGCGCGGGATCGTCGAATCGGCGAGCAGTTGGGCGAAGGTCACCGCGAGCAGCCCGTACGGCAGTGCCAGCACCCCGCCGAGCAGCAGGAACACGCCGCGTCGCCAGGTGGTGCCGGCGACCAGCGGGGCCAGCGCGGCTCGGATCGTCACCTCGCCATTCTGCGGCCGGGGCCGGTCCCGGCGACTCCCCCGCGTCGGGGAGATGTCAGCGGTGGTCGGCGACGTACTGCTGCGGGTCCTTGTCGCGGAACGGGAGGTTGCGACCGTTCTTGTGCTCGCCGTAGAAGGTCAGCCAGCGTTGGCCCAGCTCGGCGCGGAGTTCGGTGCTGGCGTGCCGGCGGAAGTCGGGCAGCGCCTCGTCCTCCTCCTCGGCCAGGTGCTCGCTGTTCTCCCGGCGGGCCGTGCCGACCGCCTCCCACCACTGATCCGAGCCGACCGGGTGCAGCTTCGCCTCGGCGATGGCGTCGCGGATCTTGTTGTGGTCGCCGATCGCGTCGGCCGTCTCGTCCTCGCCGTCGTCGCCGTGCTTGACCAGGTGCGGGTAGAGAATCGCCTCCTCCGCTTCGGCGTGGATGTCCAGGTGCAGGGCGAGGGCGTCCCAGATGGCGAGCATCTCCTGCTCGTCGCGGGCGTCGTCGAGGCGGGCGAAGCCGCGCCGGAAGGCGGCGTGGTCGTCCAGGATCAGTGCGGTGATGTCGTCCACTGTGCTCACTTCTCGGTTGGTTTGGCGAACCGGGCGCGCAGCATCGCCGGCATCGCGGCGAGGCCGGTGATCGGCCGGAAGCGTTTCGCCGCCTCGGCCAGCGCCGTGTACTCGTCGTCGGCAAGGTCGATGTCGGCCGCGGCGGCGTTGCGTTCCATCTGCTCGACGCCGGACGCGCCGGGGATGGCGAGCACGTTCGGGTGGCGCAGCAGGTAGGCCAGCGCGATCTGGCTGGGAGTGGCGTCATGGGCGTCGGCGACCTGACGCACCGTGTCGATCAGCGCCGCGCCGCGTTCCAGGTTTTCCGGGAGGAAGTACGGGTTCGCCCGCCGGACCGCCCCGGTCGGTGGGTTCTTCGCGTCGTACCGGCCGGAGAGGAAGCCCTGTGCCAGCGGGCTGTACGCGATGACCACCCGGCCGGCCTGCCGCGCGTACGGCAGCAGGTCCTGTTCGGGCGCGCGGTCCAGCATGCTGTAGCGGACCTGGTTGGTGAGCACCCGACGGCCGAGCGCCGCCTCGGCGACCTGCCAGCGGCGCAGCCCGTAGTTGCTGACGCCGACCTCGCCGACCAGCCCGACGTCCTGCAGGACGCGCATGCCACGCATGGTGGTGTGGTCGCCGACGAGCGGGTTGGGCTGGTGCACCTGGTAGAGGTCGATGCTGGTGACGCCGAGCCGGGCCGCCGAGGCGACCGCCCGCTGCTGCACCACCGCGGCCACCGGCAGCACGGGCAGGATCTTGCTGGCCACCACCACCCTCGGCCGGTCGTCGCCGAGGGCCGCGCCGAGGATGCGTTCGCTGCGCCCGAAGCCGTAGATCTCAGCGCTGTCGAAGACCGTCACGCCGAGCTCGACGGCCCGCCGGACGATCTGCGCCGCCTGCCGCTCGAAGTCCGGGCCGTATCCCCATTCCCGGGAGCCGAACTGCCAGGTGCCCAACCCGATCTTGGACAACGGTTTGGGGGTGTCGAGCGCAATGAAACGCATGGCGTCGAAACTACCCCGATGTCCCGGTTCACACGCCCGATCCCCGGCACCGTGCTCCGGAGTTAGGCTCATGATCGTGACCTATCTCGCCGCGGAAGACCGCTACGACACCATGACCTACCGACGCAGCGGACGCAGCGGGCTGCGGCTGCCCGCCGTCTCGCTCGGCCTGTGGCACAACTTCGGCCCGGACCGCCCGTTCGAACGGCAGCGCGACATCGTGCGCCGCGCCTTCGACCTCGGCGTCACCCACTTCGACCTGGCCAACAACTACGGCCCGCCGCCCGGCTCGGCGGAGGAGAACTTCGGCCGGATGCTCGCCACGGACCTGAAGTCGTACCGGGACGAGCTGGTCATCTCCAGCAAGGCCGGGTACCTGATGTGGCCCGGCCCGTACGGCGAGTGGGGCTCGCGCAAGAACCTCATCTCGTCGCTGGACCAGTCGCTGGGCCGGATGGGGCTGGACTACGTCGACATCTTCTACTCGCACCGGTTCGACCCGGACACTCCGCTCGAGGAGACGATGGGGGCGCTCGACGCGATCGTCCGCTCCGGCAAGGCGCTCTACGTCGGCATCTCGAACTACAACTCGGAGCAGACCGCGCGGGCCGCCGCGATCCTGGACGAACTGGGTACGCCGCTGCTGATCAACCAGCCGTCGTACTCGATGCTCAACCGCTGGACCGAGTCCGACGGCCTGCTCGACACGCTGGAGCGGGTCGGCGCTGGCTGCATCGCGTACAGCCCGTTGGCGCAGGGCCTGCTGACCGACCGTTACCTGGGTGGCATCCCGGCCGACTCGCGGGTGCGCACCAGCGTCTTCCTCAACGAGAGCGACCTCAGCGAGGAGAAGATGGCCACCATCCGTGCCCTCGGCGCGATCGCCGAGCGGCGCGGCCAGTCCCTCGCGCAGCTCGCGTTGGCCTGGGCGC
>NZ_JAGPXZ010000767.1:0-2811 GCF_018070305.1 Micromonospora sp. M51
CGGCGCAACGCTGCGTGCTGACGGGGCGGGGCGAAGTTGGGCCCGGCCGTGTTGGTGTGGGTGCCGCCGTTGTCGGTCTCCTCCAGGGGGGTCAGCGGGCTGACCACGCCCAGGTACCGGCTGACGTGGTGGACGAGCGCGGCGTACGCCTCGGCGGGTTGCCTGGTGCGGGAGTCGACGGTCCGGCTGGGCTGGGCGCCGCTCGGTGGCAGGTCGATCCGCGCCTCGGCCTTGCGGACGAGGTCCGGGTCGCCGCAGGCGGGGCACTGCGGCTGGCGTACCAGTTGGTGGCTCTCCGTGCTCAGGTCCCGGGTGTCCAGGGCGACCATCCGGCCGGTGAGGCGGGGCGACGCGCCCCGGACGGCGAGCACCGCGAGTTCGGCGGCGAGCAGCCCGGCCGCCATGGTGGCCAGACCGGGCAGTACCGCACGGCCGGGCTGCGGCAGCGGACCGGCCAGGTCCTGCCCGTCGAGGAAGGCGTTCACCTGCTCGTTCTCCTGCCAGCGTTGCCGCAGGCAGGCCCAGCAGCCGGTGCGGCCCGGCACGAGGTGCGGGCCGAGGAAGACGACGTTGCCGTGTGGCCGGGCCAGGGTCCACGCGCGACCGGCGGCGAGGTGCCGGTCGTTGATCAGCGCCAGCCGCGGGTCGAGCATCGACGCCGGCAGCACCAACACCTGGTCGGTGGCCGCGCCGGGGTCCGGCGCGTCCGGCCCGACGACCGTCGGGGCGAGCCCGAGGGCGCGCAGGGCGTCGGCGGTCTCGGCCACCCGGGGCGCGCCCAGGTCCACGATGGTGACCGCTCCCCCGGCCATCCACCGTCGTGCGGCGTCGGGCGGGACACCCCGGGCGTCCCAGCCTGCGGCCTCGGCCGGCGTGGTGTGCGTCGGACCGGACACCAGCAGGCCGTGGTCGCGCAGCCGGGCGAGGGCCGCGGCGACGGCGGCGACCGGGTGCCGGGTGGCCAACCGGGCCACCACGTCGGCCAGCGGCGCGGCACCGTCGAGCTGGTCCGCCAGGTCCGCGGCGACCGGGTCGTCGATGAGCAGGCTGCGGGTCTCCCCCAGCACCACCAGCGGGCCGTCGGGCAGCCGCACCGGCACGTAGTCCGTTCGGAAGCGCGGACGCCACATCTGGGTTCCTCCCGGGCCTGGTGACCGGACCGAGCGGGGCCCGCTCTGATCACGGCTGCTGCCATCGTCGCGGTCCGGTGCGCCCCGATCCGAGCGATGCCACCGGTTTCTGCCGTCGCCGGTGCCGTGGCTGCGGGGCGGCGGGGTCAGCCGGCGGTGACTGTCAACGCGGTGTCGTTGAGCCCCAGCACCGAGGTGCCGACGGTCTGCGCCGGCACGAGCAGCGCGAAGGTCTCCACCCGGGTGACCCGGATCGACTTTCCGCTGACCGCCGTGCGATGACCGGTGGCGATCAGGTCCGGGCTCTGCGGCTCCAGTCGGACGGTCGCCGGGCCGCCCGGCGCCGGACGCAGCGTGTCGGTGGCGTGGATCGTCAGAAAGGTGAGCGTGCCGGTCGGCACGGCGACCGCGCAGTCGGACCACTCGGCCCGGTCCATCGTCCGTCGCACCGCCCCGCCGACACCGGCGAGCTGCTGCCCGTACACCTCCCAACCGCCGGCGAACTGGCCGTCGAGCAGCGGACTCGACGCGACGAGGGAACGGTTTCCCGTCGTGGACCCGATGCTGCGGGCGAACACCTCGGCGGCGAGGGCCCGGCGACTGGTCTCGTCCAGGGCGGCGCCGCCCGCGGTGGCCGGTCGGCCGTCAAGGCTGCGGGCCACCACCAGCGAGGGTTGGGTGACCTGAACGTTGTGGCTGAGCTTCCACTGGCCATCGGCACCGCGCACGAACTGGCTCACATCGGTGGGAGCCAGCTCCGATCCGGTCAGCCGCAGCGTGGCGGTGGCGAGGAAACAGGACGGTTCGCCGGGTGGCACCGCGAAGGCCGGGTTGATGTGCTGAAAGGACGGTTGCGGACGCTGGTTGTACTCGGCCCGCCGCACCGCGGCGATGCTGAGGTCCAGCGAGGGCGACACCTCCTGGGTCCGCAGCGCCTCGACGTCACCGGCCACCGAGGCGGCCGAGTCTGCCTGGTCGAAGGCGGTGAGCACCAGCGCGGCCCGGTCCCGACCGAACGCGGCCGAGCCGTGGGGCGCCGGGGTGGCCGCGTCCACCGGCTCGCCACCACAGCCGGTCAGCACCAGCAGCGCCACCGTGGCGGCGGCGAACGGGATCGCCGGCACCGGCGCGGCGAGGGTACGCGGGTTCCTGACGGACCTTCTGCGCAGCATCTCGTCCTCCATCCACCACCGGCGCACGGGAATCGCACCGGATGCAGTCGAGTATGTGAGCGGCTGTCGGGCTACGACGGCGGCGGCGCTGCCTCGTGCTGCCCGGCCTGTCGACGTTGCACGAAACGACGTCATCCGGCCCGGGTCGTGGTCACCGATCGGTGTCATCGAGCCGAGCGACCCAGGCGACCAGAGCCGATCGGGAGGCGACGCCCGCCTTGCGGTAGATGCGGGTCAGGTGCGCCTCCACCGTGCGGGGGCTGATGTTCAGCTGCCGACCGATCAATCGGCTGGTGGCCCCGGTCGCCGCCAGCCGGGCGATGTGCCACTCCCGGTCGGTCAGGGCGGCGACCTCGCGCGGACCGACCGGACGGGCCAGTCGCAGGCCGACCCGTTCCGTTGCGCACCACCCGGCCAGTACCAACGCCCGGCGGCGGGCCCGCGCCGCCAGGCCGGTCTGGTCGGCGGCTTCCGCCGCCCGGGCCAGGGAGGCCAGCGCAAGGCTGCGC
>NZ_JAGPXZ010000768.1:0-2805 GCF_018070305.1 Micromonospora sp. M51
ACCGCGTCCGCCTCACGGAGCGCGCTGGCGAGGTCGAGCAGCGACCGGCCGCCGACCCGGATGATCACCTCGGCGAGCAGCAGGAGGAGCCCCGGCCCGGCGCCGGCGAGCAGGTACGCGGGCCAGCGCAGCGCCGGGGCGTCGGGATCGCGGCGGACGGCTCGACGTCGTGCCCAGGTCAGGTAGCCGAAGGCCAGGAGGCCGGCCAGGAGCCCGGCGACGAGCGATTCGGTGCGGGACACCCACTTGGCCGCGCTGATCAACGATTCCTGGCTGTCGCCGGCGCCGAAGAGGTCGAACAGCGGGTCGCGGGCGCGGCTGAACGCGACCACGAAGATCAGGGTGCCCAGCGCGGCGGTGACCACGGCACCGATCGCCGGGGCGGTTCGCGCGGCGGCCAGCGCGCCCCCGATGATCGCCGCTGCCGCGGTCGTGCCGGCGATCACGTTGGTGGTGGACGTGTCGAAGTAGGTGAGGTTGATGGCCACCGCGGCGGCGAGCCCGACCAGCATTCCGCCGCCGATCGCGCCAGCGAAGCGCAGGGTGGCCCAGTCGCCGTACCGGCGGGCCAGCAGGTTGCCACCGGCCAGCGCGACGGCGGCCCCGGCCACCAGCGCGGCCGAGATCACGCCGGGTAGGGCGAACGCGGAGAGGCTGATCGCGGTGACGCCGGCCGCCGCCGAGGTGATGGCCTCCCGGGTGGACCAGAGCATGGCGGCCAGCCAGCCGAGCGCCAGCAGCGCGAGCACAGTGGCGCCGGGGGCGGGCAGCGGCCGAGTGCCCGCGTTGACCGCCGGCTCGTCCGACTCGGCGGCCGGGGGGCGGCCGGGCTGCTTGGTCATCGTCTCCCCTTCGAGGCGGCAGGTCACCGACCATTCAGGGTACGCGGGCCCGCTGGGCTGCCTGTCGCCCCGGGACAGCGGGATGGATCGAGACCAGTCGGTAAGGGGAGGAGGGGTGCTGCGGTCCTTGGCGCAGGGCGGTGGCCGAGGTGGGTCGCGCGGCCCGTCGTGGAAGAATCACGGGAGGTCCCGCCGCTGCTCGGCCTCTCGTGTGGCGTCCGGTGTCCGGCCGTCCGGTCGGCGCCCGCGGGTCCGGTTTCGCCACTGCTGTCGAGATCGCCAGGAGCCCTGATGGATGCCGTGTTCTCCGTACCCGAGCCGCGCAACGAGCCGGTTCGCAACTACGAGCCGGGCAGCCCCGACCGGGACCGGCTCCAGCGGCGGCTGACCGAGCTCGCCGCCGAGCGCATCGACCTGCCGATGACCATCGGCGGTGAGCAGCGGATGGCCGGCGGCGACCCGATCAACGTGGTGCAGCCGCACAAGCACGCCCACGTGTTGGGTGTGACAGCGCACGCCACCCACGATGACGCCCGCGCCGCCGTGAAGGCGGCAAAGGATGCCGCGCCGATGTGGCGGGCGCTGCCCTTCGAGGAGCGCGCCGCGATCTTCCTGCGCGCCGCCGAGCTGCTCGCCGGTCCGTGGCGCGACACCCTCAACGCCGCCACCATGCTCGGCCAGTCGAAGACCGCGATCCAGGCGGAGATCGACGCGGCCTGCGAGTTCATCGACTTCCTGCGGTTCAACGTGCACTTCGCGCGTCGCCTGATGGAGGAGCAGCCGGCGTCCTCGCCCGGCGTCTGGAACCGCTTCGACCACCGCCCGCTGGAGGGCTTCGTCTACGCGGTCACCCCGTTCAACTTCACCGCCATCGCCGGCAATCTGCCGTCGGCGCCGGCCCTGCTGGGCAACACGGTGGTCTGGAAGCCGGGCCCGACCCAGCAGTTCGCCGCGCACTTCACCATGCGGCTGTTCGAGGCGGCCGGCCTGCCGCCCGGTGTGATCAACATGGTCACCGGCCGGGGCGAGGAGGTCTCCGATGTGGTGCTCGCCGACCCGGATCTGGCCGGCATCCACTTCACCGGCTCGACGAAGGTCTTCCAGCAGTTGTGGCGGACCGTCGGCGACAACATCGCCCGGTACCGGGGCTACCCGCGCCTGGTCGGTGAGACCGGCGGTAAGGACTTCGTCGTCGCGCACACCAGCGCCGACGTGGACGCTCTGCACACCGCGCTGATCCGCGGCGCGTACGAGTACCAGGGCCAGAAGTGCTCGGCGGCGTCGCGGGCGTACGTGCCGCGCTCGATCTGGGAGGGTGGGCTGCGGGACCGCCTGGCCGCCACCGCCGACTCGCTGACCTACGGTGACGTGGTCGACTTCAGCAACTTCGGCGGCGCCGTGATCGACGACAAGGCGTTCGCCCGGCACACCGCCGCGCTGGAACTGATCGCCGGTGACGACAGCTGCCGGGTGCTGGCCGGTGGCACCGCCGACGACTCGGTCGGCTACTTCGTGCGCCCGACGCTCTTCGAGTGCGGCGACGCCGCCCACGAGACCTTCACGACCGAGTACTTCGGGCCGATCCTGGGCGTGCACGTGTTCGACGACGCCCGGTTCGACGAGGTGGTGGCGCAGGCCGAGTCGATCGCCCCGTACGCGCTGACCGGCTCGGTGTTCGCCACCGACCGGCGGGGCGTCGAGTCGGTCGGCGAGCGCATGCGCTACGCGGCCGGCACCTTCTACATCAACGACAAGCCGACCGGCGCGGTGGTCGGGCAGCAGCCCTTCGGTGGCGCCCGCGCCAGCGGCACCAACGATAAGGCCGGCTCCTGGCTGAACCTGGTCCGCTGGGTCTCCCCGCGAACGATCATGGAGACCTTCGTGCCGCCGACCGACCACACGTACCCCCACATGGGCTGACCGGCGACGACCCGCCGGTCAGCCCATGTGGGGGTACGTGTGG
>NZ_JAGPXZ010000769.1:0-2798 GCF_018070305.1 Micromonospora sp. M51
CAACTGCGCAAGCCGGTGGCGTTGGGGGAGGGCCTGTTCGTGGCCGGTGACCACCGGGACAGCCCATCGATCCAGGGCGCTCTCACCAGCGGCTGGCGCGCCGCCGGCGCGGTGCTGGACGAGCTGCGTGCCGGCTGACAGGCGTACCTGAGCACGCTGTTTTATTCCTGTTGCCCATCGTGGTGGCGCAGGGGTGGGCGCCGGCCGGCGCGGTGCTGGCTGCTGACCGCCGAGCGGGATAAGATCCGGCGCGGTGTTCGGGGCGGTAGCTCAGCCGGTTAGAGCAGGGGACTCATAATCCCTCGGTCGCGGGTTCGAGTCCCGCCCGCCCCACCAGCCGTCCCCCCCCGGTCAGCCATGCTGCCGACGACCCGGACAACGACCGTCAGTGCCGGCCTTCAGGTCTCGCCAGGAGCGTGCCCGAGATCCCCCCCGGTGGCCCGGAGAACGCTTTGCTGGGCTGCCTGGGCGGGCGTGAGGTGCGTGGTGTCAACGACCTCGGCTTCGGCATGCAGCCAGGTGCGGGCCGCCTCGGCGTAGGGCGCAAGGTATTTGAGACGGAACGGGGAGGGGACGGGGTGTTCCCCCTCGATACGCCTGCGGAGGGTGTCCTGGTCGGCGTGGAGGACGAAGTGCCTCACCGGTATGGCGTGCTGGGCGAGGCCTCCGCTGATCTCGCGCCAGTACTGCTCCACCAGGACGGTCATGGGCATCACCAGAGTGCCGCCGGTGTAGTCGAGCACGCGGTGGGCGGTCTCGACGACGAGCTGCCGCCACGGCGGCCAGTGCTGGAAGTTGTCCGTCTCGGGCAGCCCCGGCGTGATGTCCATGAGTGTCTCGCCGACCTTCTCGGCGTCGAACACCCGTGAATTCGGGACCAGTTGTTGCACGAGCGCGCTGGTCGTCGTCTTGCCCGCGCCGTGGGTGCCGTTGATCCATACGATCACGGCGCACCCTAACGCGCATGAGCAACCGGGCGGCGTTATGGACGCGATCCTGAGTCGGGACGATTCCCGAGTTCGGACAGAAAGGCGCGAACGGCGGCGGCGAACTCTGCCTGAGCGTCGTGATGCACCACGTGACCGGCGGGCAGCTCGGCAAGACGAGCCTGGCCGGCGCGACGGGCGATCATCTCGCGAGCGTGGTCCGCCGCCAGTTCATCGCTGCGCGTACCACGGATCAGGAGAGTAGGGCAGCTCACCGAAACCCAGTCCTTCCAGTGGTCACCGCTGAGTGCCTGCTGGGACGCGACCGTGTCGCCGATGTCGAATGAGAAGCCCCATCCGTCCGTGAACTGGCGGAAGGAACACTCCAGGTAGGGCGCCGCCGCGCCCAGTGCCGAGGTCAGCGCATCGCGCGACGGCGCGTGGCGGGGGAGGCTGGTCGTGAACGACCAGTCAACGTCCACGTCCGCGCCGATGTCCTCGACGATCAGCGCGGTGACCCGGTCCGCGTACCGCCCGGCGTACTGGTAGGCGTTGACTCCGCCAAGTGAGTGGCCCAGCACCGCCACGGGGCCGACCTGCAGGTGCCGGTGGAACGCGGCGAGGTCGGCGACATAATCGTCACGCGCATAGCTCTCGGCACGGTCCGACGCTCCGTGCCCGCGCTGATCGAGCGCGATCACCCGCCACTGCGGTGCCAACGCCTCAGCCAGCGGCGCGAATGCCGACGCCTCGTTGTAGTGCCCGTGAAGAGCCAGGAGGGGAGCACCCGGGCCACCGAAGTCCAGATAGGAAAGAGTCCGACTCCCAACGGTGAAGAACCTACGCATGACCTGGGATGTTAGACCCGTGGTTCCCCGCGCGTCGGGAGCGGTGTGGGGGTCCGAGTCCCGCCCGCCCCACCACGGCATCGCCCAGACCATTCGACCCTCCAGCGTCAGCGTGGTCGGCTGACGGACGAGACCCTTGGGTCGACGGAGTAACGGCGGACGACGTCGGCGGCGTCGCCAGCGGTGGCACCGGGATCGAACAGCACCTCCAGGCACGGTGCCTGCGGCCCTTCGGACCCGAAGCCTGCTACCACGCCGTCGGGGTCGAAGCGGTGGCTCTCGCGCACCAGTTCGTCAGCGGATTCCCCCTGCCGCACGCACACCACCGCCTCGGGCTGACCACCACCCCAGGCCAGTGCCGGAGCTGACACGCCGACGGTGAGCACCACTGCCGACCCCACGCCGATCACTGTCATCCGGCCAAGCCCCGGCCGGCTGGTCGGCGAGACCACCGCCACCAGTGCGGACAGCACGTACACCCAGAGCGCCCGCTTGTCGGCCGAGTCGTGCAGACCCAACGCGACGACGCCGGCTCCGACGGTCTGTGCGGCCAGGCTGACCAGCCGGAACCTCGGCGAGTCGACCAGCGCCGCCGGTATCGCGGCAAGCGCACCAAGCAGCAGGAGAAGCACGACAAGCCCGTACGCACTCCATTCACGGCGCGCGTCCAGGGCGAGCAACACCAGTGCCACCACGTGTCCGCAGACGACAAGCGGGGGGCGGAGGTACGCCAGCAACCGTGCGACCATCGGACGACCATACGTGATGTGACCCACTGTGACAGGGATTCGCATCCAGTTCGCGGGCCGTCGACGGACGGTGGGGGAGCGATGTGAGACGAGAACCAGCAGACCTGGCCCACGGCACCCGCGACGACCTGATCCACCGCCTGGCTGAGGCGGTCGGGTCCGTGACCGTCGCGCACCCGACGCGGGTCGCCGTCGACGGACCACCCGCCGCTGGTAAGACCACCCTCGCCGACGAACTGGCCGTCGTCCTGCGCGACCAGGGCCGCGACGTCATC
>NZ_JAGPXZ010000077.1:0-13168 GCF_018070305.1 Micromonospora sp. M51
GGTCCAGCCAGTCGCGCAACTCCTCGCCGACCGCGCCGAGCGCCTCGGCGATCAGGTCGGGCATGGTGAGCACTGTCGGCCCGGTGTCGAACTCGTAGCCGTCCACGCCCAGCCGGCCGGCCCGCCCACCGGGCACCGGCTCGCGTTCCAGCACCGTCACCTGTCGACCGCTGCCGGCCAGGTGCAGGGCACAGGCGAGCCCACCCAGCCCGGCTCCGACGACCACCACCCGGTCCGTCCGTCCGCTCACCGTCCGCACGTGACCACCTCCTTGCTCAAGTCGCTCATCAGGCCCGCCGGTTGGTTGCGGCGGTGGCCAGCCCGGTCAGCGCGGTGCGCGCCGTCTGGTCCACGGGTGCGGCGTCGAGCGCGGCCAGCGCGTCGCTCACCCGTTCGGCGATCATCTGCTCCACCCGGGTCACCGCGCCGGTCTCGGCGACCAGCCCGGCGAGCTTGTCGACCGGTCCGTCGGCGGCCCGCTCCAACGCGGTGAGCTGGGCCGGGGTGGCCAGCTCCCGGGCCAGCATGAGCAGCGCTGTCGGTTTGCCGGTGCGGAGATCGTCACCGGTCGGCTTGCCGGTGGCCGCCGGGTCGCCGTAGACGCCGAGCAGGTCGTCGCGGAGCTGGAACGCCTCGCCGACAGCCAGGCCGTAGCGGGTGTAGGCGGAGACCAGCGGCTCGTCGGCGGGCACCCCGGCCAGTGCGGCTCCGAAGAGCAGTGGTCGCTGGACGGTGTAGCTGGCGGTCTTGTAGCGGGCCACCCGCAGCGCCCGGTCGACCGACCAGCTGGCTGGGGCGTTCTCGCCGAGCACGTCGAGATACTGCCCGGCGACCGTCTCCACCCGCATCTGGTCGTAGCAGCGGCGCACCTCGAAGAGTCGGTTCGACGGCACCGAGGCGTGGGCCAGCAACTGGTCGGCCCAGACCATGCAGAGGTCGCCGACGAGCACGGCGACGGCCTCGCCGAACCGGCCGGGGTCGCCTCGGTGGCCGGCGGCGAGGTGCTGTTCGGCGAGCGCGACGTGTGCGGTGGGCCGGCCACGGCGGGTGGTGGACGCGTCCATCACGTCGTCGTGCACCAGCGCGAAGGTGTGCAGCAGCTCCAGCGCGGCCAGCGCGGGCAGCACCGGCGGCAGCGCTGCGGTGCCGCCGACCGCCCCGCGCCAACCCCAGTAGGCGAACGTGGACCGGATCCGTTTGCCGCCGGCCAGGACGGCCTCCCGGGCGGTGGCGGCGAAGCTTCCCATCGATGGGTCGATGTCGTGGAGGGTGTCAACCTCGGCGGTGAGGAAAGAGTCCAGGGTCTCGTCGACCGCCGTTACCAGATCGTGGGTGTACGCGGCCAGAACGGCGCGGACCGGATCGTCCCCGTCCGCCGGCCCAGCCGGCGCCACGCGGGTCACGTCACCCGCAACTGCGTCGTTGGCCATGTGGCCGAGCGTACCCTAGGCTACGGGTTGCGTCGATTGGTGCGTCGATAAATTAGAGGAGGGCCGGTGGAAACCGATCTCACCGCTGCCTATGACCGGTGTCGTGAGCTGCACAAACGCCACGGCCGCACCTACTATCTCGCCACCCGCCTGCTTCCCGCTTGGAAACGACGGCATGTGCACGCCCTCTACGGGTTCACCAGGTACGCGGACGAGATCGTCGACCGCACCGAGGCACTGCCGCCGGCCGAGCGGGCCGCCCTGCTGGACAACTGGGCCGGCCAGTTCGTGGCCGGTCTGCACGGTGCGTCGGTCGACGACCCCCTGTTGCCGGCCGTGCTGCACACGATCGCCGTCTTCGACCTCGACCGGGACGACTTTGCGTCGTTCCTGAAGAGCATGGCGATGGACCTCACCGTCACCGCGTACCCGACCTACGACCACCTGCTCGACTACATGGAGGGCTCGGCGGCGGTCATCGGCACCATGATGCTGCCGATCCTGGGCAGCTCCGACCCGGTGGCGGCTCGGGAGCCGGCCCGACAGCTCGGCTTCGCCTTCCAGCTCACCAACTTCATCCGGGACGTCGCCGAGGACCTCGACCGGGGCCGCACCTACCTGCCGGACGAGGACCTGGCGAAGTTCGGTGTCACCCGCGAGGAGTTGGTGGCGGCCCGCGACCGGGGCCGCGGTACGCCCCGGATCCGCGAGTTGATCGAGTACGAGGTGACCCGCGCCCAGGCGCACTACGCCGCCGCCGCACCGGGCATCACCATGCTCGCGCCCGCCTCGCAGGCCTGCATGCGCACCGCGTACGCGCTCTACGGCGGCATCCTCGACGAGGTGGCCGCGCAGGATTACGACGTCTTCGTTCGGCGGGCCCTGGTGCCACAGCGGCGACGGATGGCGGTGGCCGCGCGTGCCCTGCTCACCCCGACCGGGACCCCGGTCGTCATTCCCGGGCCGGCGATCCACCCGCAGAGCCGGTGACCGGGAGTACGGCGATCGTGCTCCTCACCCGCGACCTGCGGGTGCACGACCACCCGGCGTTGGCCGGCACCTGCGCGGCCTTCGACCAGGTGGTGCCGCTGTACGTGCTCGACCCGGTGCTGGCCGGCCGGTCCGCCAACCGCACCCGCTTCCTGCACCAGGCACTGGCCGACCTGCGCGCCCAACTCCGCGACCTCGGTGGCGACCTGGTGGTCCGGCACGGTGACCCGGTGACCGAGACGATCCGGCTGGCCGCCGAGGTCGACGCCACCGCCGTGGCGCTCTCGGCCGACGTCAGCCACTACGCCAGCCGGCGGGAGCGGCGACTACGCGCCGAGTGCGAGCGGCACCGGCTGCACCTGCGACTGTTTCCCGGGCTGACAGTGGTCGAGCCGGGTGCGTTGCGGCCCGGTGGCGGCGGTGACCACTACCGGGTGTTCAGCCCGTACCACCGGGCCTGGGCGGCCCACCGGTGGCGCGAGGAGCTGGCGGCACCGCGCCGGATCGCGCTGCCCGCCCGGGTCCGGGTGGGCCAGCTGCCGGCGCCGCCCGCCGGCGACTCGCCGGAAGCGGCCGTCGGTGGCGAGCGGGTGGCCCGGCAACGGCTCACCGACTGGCTGCCCGAGCTGACCCGGTACGGCGATCAGCACGACGACATGGCCGGCGACGACACCTCGCGGCTGAGCCCGTACCTGCGCTTCGGTTGCGTGTCGCCGCTGGCGGTGGCGAACCGTGCCGGGGACCGGTCCGGCCCGTTCGTCCGGCAGCTCTGCTGGCGGGACTTCTACTACCAGGTCACCGCCGCTTTCCCGGAGATCTCGACCACGGCGTACCGGCGGGGAGCCACCGAGCGGTGGCGTTACGACGACGACGCGTTGGCGGCCTGGACCGAGGGCCGGACCGGGATGCCGATCGTCGACGCCGGGATGCGGCAGTTGCGGACGCAGGGCTGGATGCACAACCGGGCCCGGCTGATCACGGCCGGCTACCTCACCAAACACCTCGGTCAGGACTGGCGCTCCGGGGTGGCGGTGTTCTTCCGCTGGCTGCTCGACGGGGACGTGGCGAACAACTCCGGCAACTGGCAGTGGGTGGCCGGTACCGGCAACGACACGAAGCCCTACCGGGGGTTCAACCCGGTCCGGCAGGCCGAACGGTACGACCCGGCCGGCGACTACGTGCGTCGGTGGGTGCCGGAGCTGGCGGGGGTGCAGGGCAGGGCGGTGCACCAGCCGTGGAAGCTGCCCGACCAGCTCCGGCGGGCGGTGGACTACCCGCCACCGTTGTCGGTGCCCGGCACCGACCCGGTCTGGCTGCGCTGACCACCACGTCAGAGCACCGAGTGCAACGCCTCGACCAGCTCGTCCACCCGGTCGTGTTCGGCGAGGTGCGCGGTGGCGTACGCGAAGGTGTAGCCGCGCTCCGGGTCGGCCCACGCGCTGCTGCCGCCGATGCCGCCCATGCCCCAGCTGCCGTCCGGCTCGCGTTGCATGCCCAACGTCCACTGGACCGGGCGGTCCAGCACCAGGTCCGGCCCGTCGTACTGGACCCGGGTGGTCTCCGCGATCAGCGCCGGGCTGACCAGCCGGACACCGTCCAGGACACCGCCGGCCAACAGCCCGGCGTAGAGCCGGGCCAGGCTGGGCGCGGTGGCGTGCAGGTTGACCGCGGGCATCTCGGCGCCCCGCCACAGCGGGCTGTTCAGCACGGCGAGGTCCAGCCCGCCGGCCGGGTTGCCCAGCGCCCGCGCCCGCAGTGACAGCGGTTCGCCGAGCTTCCGAGCGGGCCACTGCGGGTCGCCGTACCGCAGGTCAGCGCAGCGCAGCTGGTCCGCCTCGGCCAGCCCGAAGCCGAGGTCGAGCTGCCAGGGGTCCGCGATCTCCTCGGCCAGGAACCGGCCCACCGACCGTCCGTCGACCCGGCGGACCAGCTCGCCCACCAGATGCCCGTACGTCCAGGCGTGTTCCCCGGCGACCGAGCCCGGCGACCATTCGGGCTCGGCGGCGGCCAGGTCACCGGTGAGCAGCGCCCAGTCGGCGATCGCGGTGGCCGGTCGGGGCACCGGGAAGGCCGGCAGCCCGGCGGTGTGCGACAACACCTGCCGCACTGTGGCGGGAGTACGGAACTCCGGCCAGTACCGGTCCATCGGTGAGTCGAGGTCGACAGTTCCCCGGTCGACGAGCAGCAGCAGGCAGAGCGCGGCCACCGGCTTGCCGACCGAGTAGACGTTGACCAGCGTGTCCGGCAGCCACGGCGCGGCGCCCGGCCGGTGGCCGCCGCGCGAGCCGCCGACCAGGTCCACGACCGGCTGCCCGTCGTACCAGATGGTCAGGGCGGCCCCGGTCTCCCGTCCGGAGGCGAGCAGGTCGTGGAAGTGGTCCCGGACCGGAGCGAAGCGTGTGTGCATCCGGTCACGGTAGGCGTCCGGGCCGGTGCGCGTGCCGGCTTTTCCGCCGACCTCGGTGGCCGGGGTGGTGTCGCCGGGGGATGCTGTTCGGTGTGGCGGAGCCGGAGCTGGTTGATGTGGTCGTGGTCGGGCTCGGAGTCGGCGGCGAGGAGGTGGCCGAACGGCTCGCCGAGGCCGGCCTGAGCGTCGTCGGCGTCGAACGGGATCTCGTCGGCGGGGAGTGCCCGTACTGGGGCTGCATCCCGAGCAAGATGATGATCAGGGCGGCCAACGCGCTCGCCGAGGCCCGCCGGGTCGACGGGCTCGCCGGGACGGCGCAGGTCCAGCCGGACTGGGCGCCGGTGGCGAAGCGGATCCGCGAGGAAGCCACCGACACCTGGGACGACACGGTCGCGGCCGAGCGGTTCATCGGCAAGGGCGGCCGGCTCGTGCGGGGCAGCGGGCGGCTCGACGGTCCGCGCCGGGTCCGCGTCGGTGACCAGGTGTTCGAGGCCCGGTACGGGGTGGTGCTGGGCACCGGTACCCGTCCGTCGGTGCCGCCGATCGACGGCCTGGCCGACACGCCGTACTGGACCAACCACCAGGCGATCGAGGTCGAGGAGCTGCCGGAGTCGCTGCTCGTGCTCGGCGGCGGCGCCATCGGTCTGGAGTTGGCGCAGGTCTTCGCCCGCTTCGGGGTCCGGGTCACAGTGGTCGAGGCGCTCGACCGGGTGCTGGCCATCGAGGAGCCCGAGGCGTCCGAGGTCGCCGCCGCGGCGCTGCGCGCCGACGGCGTGGAGATCCACACCGGGGTACGCGCCGAACGGGTCGAGCACGACGGGACCCGGTTCACACTGCGGGGTGAGGGCGGCGCGGAGTTCACCGCCGACCGGCTGCTGGTGGTGACCGGGCGCAAGGCCCACCTGGCCGAGCTGGGTCTGGACACGGTCGGGCTGGACGCCAGCCAGCGGTTCCTGCCGGTCGACGACCGTCTGCACGTCACCGAGCATGTCTGGGCGGTCGGCGACCTGACCGGCGAGGGTGCCTTCACCCACATCGCCATGTACCAGGCGGGGATTGTGATCGCGGACGTCCTGGCCCACGCCCGGAAGGCGAAGGCCGGGGCGGACGCCAGCGGCACCTCCAGCGTGGTCGGCGGAGCGATGGGCGCGTCCAGCGCACTGGCCGCCAGCGGTTCGAGCGGATCTGCCGGCACCGTCCCGCGAGCCGACTACCGCGCGCTGCCCCGGGTGACGTTCACCGACCCCGAGATCGGTGCGGTCGGGCTCACCGAGCAGCAGGCACGTGAGCGCGGCATCAACGTGCAGGTGGGCTTCACCAAACTCGGCAGCTCGACCCGAGGTTGGATCCATCGGGTCGGCGACGACGGTTTCATCAAGCTCATCGCGGACGCCGACCAGGGCGTGCTGATCGGTGGCACCTCGGTCGGCCCGGCCGGCGGTGAGGTGCTGTCCGCACTGGTGGTGGCGGTGCACGCGGCGGTGCCGCTGAGTCAGCTCCGGCACATGATTTACGCGTACCCGACCTTCCACCGGGCCATCGAGTCCGCCCTGCGCGATCTGTCCTGACCCCCTGCCCGGGTGTGCGCCGCTCCGCGCCCCTGCCCCGCACCCCGCAAGATCGCGCAACATCCAGGATGTAGTGGGCATCCCGGCGTTCCGTTGCCAGTACATCCTGGATCGAGCGTGACCTTGCCGGCCGTCGACGTGGCGACCCGTACCCGATCGGCCGCCGGGGCGTCGGAGGCATGCGCCGCACGCGCGAGCAGCCGGCCAGCAAGCGCGGCGCAGTTTGCTGTTCATTTCTTTCATGCAGGTGACGTACGATTGCGGCCGTGACCAAGCGGTTGACAGAAGTTGCCAAGAAGGCGGGCGTCAGCGAGGCCACCGTCAGCCGGGTGCTCAACGGCCGGGACGGCGTCTCCGAGGCGACCCGGACGGCCGTGCTGACGGCGCTGGACGTGCTCGGTTACGAGCGGCCGACCAAGTTGCGTGGCGAACGCGCCCGGCTGGTCGGGTTGGTGCTGCCGGAGTTGCAGAACCCGATCTTCCCGGCGCTGGCGGAGGTCGTCACCGGCACGCTCGCCCAGCGCGGCTACACCCCGGCGCTCTGTGCCCGCACCATCGGCGGCGTCTCCGAAATGGACTACGTGGAGATGCTCCTCGACCACCAGGTCTCCGGGGTGATCTTCGCTGGTGGTTCGTACGCGCTCGCCGACGCCCGGCACGACCACTACCGCCGGCTGACCGACCGAGGGCTTCCGGTCGTGCTGGTCAACGCAGGTGTCGACGAGCTGGGGTTCCCCCGGGTCTCCACCGACGACGCGGTGGCGGTGGAGCAGGCGTACGGGCACCTGCGCTCGCTCGGGCACGAGCGGATCGGCATGGTGCTCGGCCCGGAAGGGCATGTGCCGTCCCGGCGCAAGCTCGGCGCGATGATCCAGGCTGCGGGCTGGGGCGAGGGCGACGCTGAGTGCGTCGAGCGCTCCAGCTTCTCGATGGAGGGGGCGCGGGTCGCCGCGACGAAGTTGGTCGAGCGGGGCGTGACCGGCATCATCTGCGCCAGCGACGTCCTGGCGTTGGGCACGATCCGCGCGGCCCGGCGGCTGGGCCGTTCGGTGCCGGCCGACGTGTCGGTGGTGGGCTTCGACGACTCCGCGTTCATGACGTGCACCGACCCGCCGTTGACCACGGTGCGGCAGCCGATCGAGACGATGGGGCAGGCCGCCGTGGATCTGCTGGTCACCCAGATCGAGGGTGCCGGCGTGTTGCAGGACGAGCTGCTGTTCGAGCCCGAGCTGGTGGTACGCGGCTCCACCGCTCCCGCCCCTCGTCGCTGACCGACCCGGGGTGATCCGCCCCCGCTGAAACGACGCTTCGGCCGTCGACCGCCTCGCGCGGTCGGCGGCCTTTCGTCGTTGCCGGAACCGCGTCGGCCGGGTCCGAACCGCCGCCCGTCCATAACTGTCCAAAAGCCACCAAGTCAGGGCAGTTCCAGTGCTCCGTCGGCATCTGTCGTTAGTAAGTCGTGTCCTTTCAGAACACGATCGAAACCTTGCTGGAATGAGTCGGTCTCGCTACAGTGACTCCACTCACACCTGGCTCCGACGCAGCTACTGGGCGTCAGGTCGTATCACCGCAGATCAGCGAAGGTCATTGGAGACACCCGTTCCCGAAGGGATGGACAGATGTCCGTACCGCAATACCGAAAGGCTGCGGCGGTCGCGCTCGTGGCCGGCCTGGGGCTCAGCCTCACGGCGTGCTCCACGAAGAGTGACGACAAGGGCGCGACCGCCGGCGGCAAGGTCACCATTACGGTGGACTGCCAGCCGGTCGGTGCCCAGAAAGAGCTGCTGAAGAACTGGAACGACGACGTCGCCGAGTTCCAGAAGCAGAACCCGGACATCGTCATCAAGAGCGTCAGCGTTGGCGAGCAGTGCAACAACCCGCCGGACTTCACCGCCCGTCTGGCCGGCGGCACCGTGACCGACGTGTTCTACGGGTACATGACCGACCTCCAGCAGGTGCTCGACTCCGGTCAGGCGATGGACATCAGCCAGCACGTCAACAAGGACGCGATTCCGACCTGGGACAGCGTCGACCCGGCGCTCAAGGAGGTCTTCAGCGACGGCGGCAAGCTCTACGCCGTTCCGGTGAAGAACTACTCGATGGGCCTGGTCTATAACAAGGTCCTGTTCCAGCAGGCCGGGCTCGACGTGAACAACCCCCCGAAGACCTGGGCCGACGTCCGGGCCGCTGCCAAGAAGATCTCCGCGCTCGGCAACGGCATCGCTGGCTACTCCGAGTACAGCGCCGGCAACACCGGCGGCTGGCACTTCACCTCCCTGCTCTACTCGCAGGGCGGCCGGGTGCTCAGCGAGGACGGCAAGAAGGCCGACTTCAACAACCCGATGGGCAAGCAGGTCCTGCAGAACCTCAAGGACATGCGGTACGGCGACAACAGCATGGGCGCCCGTCAGCTGCTCCAGTGGGGCGACCTGCTGACGAACGCCGGCGCTGGCAAGGTCGGCATGTTCATCGGAGCGCCGGACGCCACCCAGGCGATCGTCAGCCAGTTCCAGGGCAAGTTCCAGGACTGGGCGATGGCTCCGCTGCCCGGCCAGGACGGCGCGGCGAAGGGGACCCTCGGTGGTGGCGAGGGTTACTTCTTCAAGAAGGACCTCACTCCCGAGCAGGTCAAGGCCGGTCTGAAGTGGATCGCGTATCAGAAGCTCACCCCGGGCAAGGGCCAGTTCGACTACGTCCGGGCCAAGCCGCAGAACTATCCGGTGGGTCTGCCCCAGCCGCTGCTCTTCGCCAACGGCAGCGACGCGCAGAAGCAGGAGCTGGAGCTGCGCAAGGCGAACGCGAACGTCGACACGGCGAACTTCGCGCTCTTCGAGGCGACCCCGGTCCCGATCAAGGGTGAGCCGCGCAACGCCCAGGCCATCTATGCGGTGCTCGACGCCGCGATGTCGGGTGTGCTGACCAACCCGAACTCGAACATCGACGCCCTGCTCAAGACCGCCGAGGAGAAGGTCAACCAGCTCCTCGCCGCCGAGAGCTGACCGCTCGTGTGGGGGTCGGGACGCCGACCCGACCCCCACGCCACTCGCACCACGCCTCGACGTCACCGACTCACCCAGGAGTTGCCTTGGCGATCACCACCGTCCCGGAGACCCCCAGGAAACCGGGCCGTCCGCCGTCGCCGTACTCGGCGAGGCCGCAGCGCACGGGCCTCGGCCGCAAGGTACGGGACAACCTCACCGGGCACGCGTTCCTGATCGGTGCGGTGCTCTGCTTCGTCGTCTTCTCCTGGTACCCGATGGTCCGCGGCATCGTCATGAGCTTCCAGCGGACCCGGCGCGGCGAGACCACCTGGGTGGGCTGGGACAACTACACCCGTCTCATCGCCGACCCGAGCTTCTGGCCCGCGTGGAAGAACACGTTCTACTTCACCGGGCTGGCGCTCGTCCTCGGGTACGCGGTGCCGTTCTTCGTGGCGATCCTGCTCAACGAGTTCCGCCACGGCAAGGGCTACCTGCGGATCCTGGTGTACCTGCCGGTGATGCTGCCGCCGGCCTCCGCGCTGTTCCTCTTCAAGTTCTACGCGTACGACCCCAGCGAGGCGGGGCTCTTCAACGCGATCCTCAAGGCGTTGCACCTGCCCACCTCGCAGTGGATGCAGTCGCCCGAGATGACCATGCCGGCGATGGTGGTCGCGTCGACCTGGATGAACATGGGCGGCGCGGTGCTCATCTACCTGGCGTCGCTGCAGAACATTCCCGGCGAGCTCTACGAGGCCGCCGAACTCGACGGCGCCGGAATCTGGCGGCGGATCCGTCACGTGACCATCCCGCAGACCCGGTTGATCCTCGCGCTCCTGGCGATGTTGCAGATCGTCGCCACGATGCAGCTCTTCATCGAGCCCCTGATCCTCGCCAACGGCGCGGGCGCGGAGGACTCGGCTACCTCGGTGGCGTACCTCATCTACCAGCACGGGTTCTTCCAGAACGACCTCAACGGCGCCGCCGCCCTGGGCGTGATCATGCTCGTGGTGCTGGCCGGCTTCTCCGCCGTGTACGTGCGGCTGACTGCGAAACAGGACTAGGACGGCGAGGAATGGCACAGGACTCCGCAACCCGGACCCTCATCTCCCAGACCCAGATCAGCCGGGGGCGTGGCCGGATCATCTACTGGACGCTGCTGGTCGTCGTCGTGGCGGGGTTCACGCTCGTCTTCCTCGGACCGCTCTACTGGATGGTCACCGGCGCGCTCAAGTCCGGCCAGGAGATCGCCCAGACTCCGCCCTCGCTGTTCCCGAAGGACCCGCAGCCGCAGAACTACATCGACGCGTGGAACAACCTGGACCTCGCCAAGCTGCTCTTCAACACCTTCTACTACGCGATCGGCGCGGTGCTGTTCCAGCTCGTCCTCGACACCGCCGCCGCGTACTCGTTGTCCAAGCTCCGGCCGATCTTCGGCAACGTGATCCTCGCCCTGATGCTGGGGACGCTGATGATCCCGGCGATGGTCCTCATCGTCCCGCAGTACGTGACGGTGATCGACCTGCCGATCGTGCACATCAACCTGCTCGACTCACCGTTCGCCATCTGGCTGCCACTGGTCGCCAACGCGTTCAACATCTTCCTGCTGAAGCGGTTCTTCGACTCGATCCCGGAGGAGTTGATGGCGGCCGCCCTGATGGACGGGGCGACGTCGCTGCGCACTCTGTGGTCGATCATCCTGCCGCTGTCGCGTCCCATCCTCGGCGTAGTGTCGATCTTCGCGGTGACGGCGGTCTGGAAGGACTTCCTCTGGCCGAAGCTGGTCATGCCCTCGCCCGAGACCCGGACGGTCAGCGTCGGCATCTACGCCTTCGCCGGCGGTACGCCGATGAACGTGGTGATCGCCGCGTCGGTCATCGCCGCGATCCCCACGGTCATCATCTTCCTGATCTTCCAACGCAACATCATGTCCGGTCTGACCACGGGCAGCATCAAGGGATAGCCATCACCGGATCCCTCCGCGCGGCGAACGACGACCGTTCGCCCGACACATGACCAGGTCCGGCGAACACGCCGACGTACTGACGCAGAAAGCAGGTGCTCGTGTCCACAGCTGACAGAAGTCCGTGGTGGCGGGGAGCGGTGATCTACCAGGTGTATCCCCGGAGCTTCGCCGACGGCAACGGCGACGGCATCGGCGACATCGCCGGCATCCGGTCCCGGCTCAACCACCTGTCCGCGCTCGGCGTCGACGCGATCTGGTTCAGTCCCTGGTACCCGTCCCCGATGGCCGACGCCGGCTACGACGTCTCCGACTACCGCGACATCGACCCGGTCTTCGGCACCCTGGCCGAGGCGGAGGCGCTGATCGCGGAGGCGCACGAGCTGGGCATCCGGACCATCGTCGACGTGGTGCCGAACCACTGCTCGGACGCGCACCCGTGGTTCCAGGCCGCGCTCGCCGGCGGGCCGGGGGCACCCGAACGGGACCTGTTCTGGTTCCGGCCCGGCCGGGGACCCAACGGCGACGAACGACCCACCGACTGGGTCGGCGAGTTCGGCGGCGAGACCTGGACCCGCACCACCAACCCGGACGGCACCCCCGGCGACTGGTACCTGCACCTGTTCGCCCCGCAGCAACCGGACTTCAACTGGGACCACCCCCGGGTGCGGGAGGAGTTCGAGGACATCCTGCGGTTCTGGTTCGACAGGGGCGTGGACGGCATCCGGATCGACTCGGCCGGGCTCCTGGTCAAGGACGGGACGCTGCCCGAGGTCCGACCGGACCAGCCGCACCCGTTCCACGACCTCGACGGGGTGCACGACATCTACCGGGGCTGGCGGCGGGTCGCCGACGAGTACCCCGACCGGGCGCTGATCGGTGAGGTGTGGCTGCCGGACCGGCAGCGGTTCGCCAACTACCTGCGCCCGGACGAGCTGCACGCCGCGTTCAACTTCGACTTTCTCGGCTGCGCGTGGGACGCCGCGGCGCTGCGGGAGAGCATCGACGGGACGTTGAGCGCGCACGCGCCGGTCGGCGCGCCGGCCACCTGGGTGCTCTCGAACCACGACGTCACCCGGCACGTCACCCGCTACGGCCGGGCGGACACCCGGTTCAGCTTCGCCGCCAAACGCGAGGGCATCCCCACCGATCTGGAGCTGGGCACCCGCCGGGCCCGGGCCGCCGCGCTGCTCTCCCTGTCGCTGCCCGGTGCCGCCTACGTCTACCAGGGCGAGGAGTTGGGCCTCTACGAGGTCGAGGACATCCCGTACGCGCTGCGCCAGGACCCGATGTGGGAACGGTCCGGCCGGATCGACCCCGGTCGGGACGGCTGCCGCGTGCCGCTGCCCTGGGCCGGGGACGAGCCGCCGTTCGAGTTCAGCCCCGAGGGTGCCGCCGCGCCGTGGCTGCCGCAGCCGGCGGACTGGAAGGACCGCACGGCCCGCGCGCAGACCGGCGACTCGGCCTCGATGCTGGAGCTGTACCGGGCGGCGATCCAGGCGCGGCGGGCCGAACCGGCGCTCGGTGACGGCACGCTCACCTGGCTGCCGGCCCCGGACGGGGTGCTCGCGTTCAGCCGCGGTGGTGGCTTCACCTGCCTGGTCAACCTCTCCGACACGGCCGTGCCGTTGCCCGCCGAAGCGGAGTTGCTGCTGGCCCGCGGGCCGCTCGACGAAGGGCTGCTGCCCTGCGACACAGCGGTCTGGCTGCGTACCCCCGACGTGGCGGACGGGCCGCGCGCGGCGAAGGGAGCCGACCAGACCTGACCGCCTCGGTGCCGGCGGCCCCGTCCCTGCCGCCGGCACCACCTCCCCCCACGAAGGAGGAGCGAC
>NZ_JAGPXZ010000770.1:0-2789 GCF_018070305.1 Micromonospora sp. M51
CTCTCCGAGGGCGCGGTCGCCACCCACCTGGAGGTCCTCGCCGGTCAACTCAGCCTGATCGTCGCGGACGGGGTCACCGCCGGTGAATTCGCCGTGCCCGACCCGGCGGTGGCCGGCCGGGCCCTGTTGCAGGCCACCGCCCGGTTCCACCACCCAGCCCACCGGGCCGACTGGAACGATCCCGGCCTCGACGACGACATGGAAGCCGTCGTGGCGCTGCTCATCGACGGCCTGCGTACCCGCCCGGCAACCTGAGCGGGCCGACGCCGGGTCAGGCCGGGACGGCGGTGAGCAGCCGGTCGCGTAGCACCGCGGCCCGCTCGGCGAACGCGCGCTGCGCCGCCGCGTACTCCGCCCGACCGTCCGCGGTCTCCACCCGCACCGGCGGGTAGCCGAGCGCCGCCAGGTCGTACGGGCTGGCCCGCATGTCCAGCGTGCGGATGTCCCGAGCCAGGTCGAACGCGTCGGCCACCAACTCCGAGGGCACCAACGGCGACAACTTGTACGCCCACTTGTACAGATCCATGTTGGCGTGCAGGCAGCCCGGCTGCTCGTGCGCGTGCTGCGTCTCCCGGGTCGGGGAGAGCACATTCAACGGGCGGGCCGGCGGTGTGAAGAACCGGAACGCGTCGAAGTGGCTGCACCGCACCCCGCGCTCCTCGACGACCGCGGCGGTGCGCTCCGCGCTCAACCGCAGCGGCCAGGCGTTGTGCCGCAACTCCTCCCGGGTCTGCCGGTAGACCATCGCCCACTCGTGCATCCCGAAGCAGCCGAAGTGCGGCGCCCGCCCACGCGTCGCCGTCAACAGGGAACGGATCCAGGTGATCGACTCGCCGCGCCGCGCGCGTACCCCGTCGGTGTCGAGGGTGACCCCGGCGGTGCTGGCGCGGTAGTCGCGGCCGAACTCCGCCGGGTCGGCGTCGCGCAACTCGACCCCGGGCCCCGGATGCCAGCGCCGCAGCTGGGCCGGGCGGTGCGAGTAGTAGGTGAACAGGAAGTCGGCCACCGGATGCCGCTCACCGCGTCGTCGCCGGGCCAGGTGCGGGGTCAGCCAGACGTCCACCCGCTGCTCGTGGGCCCGCCGGCGGGCCTGCCACTGCGCCGCGTCGAGCACGGTGCGGGCGAGGGCGGCGGTCACGCACCCAGGGTACGACCGCCGCCCGGAACACCGGTCAGGGCATGTGCACCCGGACCCCGGCGGAGAACACCCCGCTGCGCAGCTCCAGCTGCTCCGGCGGGTCCCGCCCGTCGACGGTGAAGACCAGCGGCAGCACCATCCGGGTACCCGCCGCCATCGGGTTGGCGAAGACGTCCCGACCCAGGTTCGCCATCCGGGTGGCCGACTCGTCGGTGCTCACCCAACGCCCGCCCGGCAGGTACGCCCGTTGCAGCTCGCTGTGCCACAGCTGGTGGTCGGCGGTGACGTTGCGCACACCCACTGTCGCCTCGCAGCGTCGGCCGTTCACCAGCGCGGGAGGGCCACCGTCGGCCTTCCCGGCGGTGCCGGGAGCGCCGCAGGTCATCCGGTACACGGTGAACTCGAACGCCGACTCGCGCAGCGGCACACCCAGCGACCCGGTGACCCCGGTGCCCATCCACGCGCCGCTGGTCGGCTGCTTCTGGGTGTCGATCGCCGCGACCTGCCGGGTCGCCGTCCAACCCGCGGTGCCGACGACGCCGGCCAGCACCACGACCGCTGCGCCCACCAACATCCAGACCGGCGGGGTACGCCGACGCCGCACCGGACTCGGGGCTGCCGGTCGCGGGTAGATCGTCCCGCGACCATCCCCAGCTCCACCGCCGGTGGCGAGCGCGGCAGCCGTCACCCGCCGCCCGCGCCGCCGCCGTCGCCACACCCAGAACACCGCGGCGCTGACCAGCAGCAGAACCGCCAGGCCGGCGAGGAGTACCGGGTAGCGGCGCCAGGCCGGTGCCTCGGTCACCTCGGCCGCCGGTGCCGCCGCGGCCTGCCAGGTGGCAGTGGCGCAGTCGTACGGTCGGCTGCCGTCACTGGTGAACGCGCAGGTCGGCGCGGTCAGCGGCTGACCCGGTGCGGTCGCCGCGAGCGCGGTGCCCAACGTGGTGGTGCTGTGCGCGGGCAGCCGCAGCCGCCACGTCACCTCGGTGGCCGACCCGTTGGCCGGGGTGGACCGGCCGCCGCCGCTGATCGCAGTCGTCGTCGAGCCGGGCGGCAACTCCTGACGCACAGTGGTGTCCAGCGTCGAGCCGCTCACGTTGCGCACCTGGATCCGGTACCTCGGCGCCGGGCTGCTCTCCGTCGCGACCGCCACCGTGACCGGTTGCGGGGGCGCGGACGCCGGCGCCCGGGTGGGTGGTGCCATCGCCGGTGGCGCCGAGGGCGGCGTGGGTTCGGTCACCCGGGCGGCCATCGCCACCGGCGGCCGGGTGACCGCTGGGCCGACCGTCGCCGGTGGTGGTGGCGGGACGTCCGTGGGACGTGGCGCGCCAGCCGGTGGTCCTGGCGTGGCCGCCGGCGGTCGTGGCGCGCTGGCCGTCGGTTGTGGCGTGGCCGCCGGTGGTCGTGGCGCGGCCGCCGCCTCCGGAGCCGCCGCCGGCAGGGCCGGCACGGCGGCGAGGATGCCGAGGCAGTGCACGAACACTGCGAGGGCTCTGTGGTGTCGTGTCGATGCAGGCATACGAACGAACCTCCGGAGCCGACGGTAGGGGCGCGTCGCTTCCGTGCGGGTACGAATTCGGGAAGCCCGCCCCGGTCACCTCCTGCTCCGATAGGCTGCCGCGCGCTGACGGGTTGCGCACACCCGAGCGCC
>NZ_JAGPXZ010000771.1:0-2787 GCF_018070305.1 Micromonospora sp. M51
GGCACGGGGAGCCGCCGCGCCGGCGTGTCCGGCTCCACCTGTGTCGCGGCGCCGGCCGCCGGGAACGCCTCGGTGGGGGCGGCGGGACGGTGCCGCCGGAACACCCGGGGCTGCACCTGCGCGCCGCCGGCCAGCCCGACCACCGACGGGGGCACCGGAGGGTCGGCGGGGTGGGGCGGGGGGCCGTCCACCGGTTCGGTCGGCCACCTGCCGCCCGTCGACCCGACCGCCTCGTCGGAGGGCAGCCGGGGGTTCGGAACCGCCCCGGCGTGGTGGGGTGCGGCTGCCGACGGGTGGTGGCCCGAGTCGGTCGGCCCGTCGTCGTGCGGTGCAACGCGGGCGGCCGGTACGACGGGCGTGTCGCGGGCCGTGGGTGGGTTGTCGGCGCAGACGTGATCGGGATTCGCCGCCGCCCGGGCCAGCGCCGCCACCTGGGTGGCCAGCGGGTCGTCGGCGGGCAGGTGCTGCCGGCACAACTCACGGGCGAGCGCCAGGTTGTCGTGCGCCTCGGCGAACTGCCCACAGTCGCGCTGCATCGCCCCGAGCCGCGCCAGCATCTTGATGCCGCTGGGGTGCCCGTCGCCGTACACCTCGCGGTGCAGCTCCCAGGCGTCCTGGAGGCGGTCGCGGGCCACCGTGCACTGGCCTCGCGCGTACTCCACGGTGGCCAGGTCGGCGTGCGCGGCGAGCACCCGCAGCGACTCCGGGCCGTCCTGCGCGGTCAGCTCGATGATGACTTCCTGGTAGAGCCGCGCCGCCCGGGAGTGGCTGCCGACCCGGTGCAGCACCGCGGCCAGGGTGGCGGCCGCGGCCACCGTGCGTGGGTCGGCGCGACCGTGCAGGCGGGTGGTGGCCGCGTACGCGAAGGCGGCCCACCCCCGGGCCGAGTGTGGCTCACCGAGGGCGATCAGCACCCGCGCCTGGAGGCTGGCCGCCTCGGCCAGCTCGGGGGTGGCGTTGGCCGGGCGGGGGTCGGCGTCGGTGAGCGCGTCGGACAGCAGTTGCTGTGCGCCGGCAAGATCGCCGGAGGACACGAGGTGGTGCGCCTGATCAGTCAGTTCACCGAAGCCGGAAGACACGCCCCATCGTGCTCATCCGACGACGGTAAGTACAAGACCCGCGCCGGTGTCGATTGGTCAGGATCCGGTCAGGTGCTCGGCCAGGGTCTCGCTGATCCGGCGCAGCTGGTCGACCTGGGCGGGGCTCAACGCGTCGAACAGGTGTCGGCGTACCCCTTCGACGTGGCCGGGCGCGGCGGCCGCGAGGGTGGCGAAACCCTCGTCGGTGAGCAGCGCGATCTGCCCGCGTCGGTCGGTGGGGCAGTCCTCGCGGCGCACCCAGCCGGCGGCCTCCAGCCGGGCCACGGCGTGCGAGAGCCGGCTGCGTGAGGACCCCGCGGCCTGGGCCAGCTGGCTCATCCGCAGTTGGCGACCGGGGGCCTCGGAGAGCTGGACCAGGATCTCGTAGTACGCGTGCGGCATGCCCGCGTCGCGTTGCAGCTCGCGGTCGAGAGTGTCCATCAGCACCCGGGAAGCGGTCAGGTACGCGCGCCAGGTGCGTTGCTCGTCGGGGTCCAGCCAGCGGGTCATGACCGCCATCATACCCCCGATGGTTGAATGCTCAACTAAATCGCGCTAGCCTCGGGTCATGGGTATTCATCGGCTCAACCACGCGGTCCTCTACGTCAGTGACCTCGCCCGCAGCGTCGCGTTCTACAGCGACGTGCTGGGCTTCCGCCCGGTGGCGATGACCCCGGACGGCTTCCGGGGCGCCACCTTCCTCCAGGCCCCCGACTCCACCAACGACCACGACCTCGGCCTCTTCGAGATCGGCGCGGGCGCCGGGCGGTCGACCGCTGGTCGGTCCACCGTCGGCCTCTACCACCTCGCCTGGGAGGTGGACACGCTCGACGAGCTGGCCGCCACCGCCGAGCGGCTCGTCGCGGCCGGCGCGCTGGTCGGCACCTCCGACCACGGCACGACCAAGAGCCTCTACGGCAGGGACCCCGACGGTCTGGAGTTCGAGGTGGTCTGGCTGATCCCGGCCAACCTGCTCGACGACACCGCGCTGGCCGCCCGCAAGCAGATCGGTCGGCTCGACCTGGACGCCGAGCGGCAGCGCTACGGCGGGCAGACCCGGGGCGGGGTGGGGATCTCCGTCCCGGCCTGACCGCCCATACGGTAGAACGGACCGATGCCGACCGACCGGACCACTGATTTCCTCCGCGAGCTGCTGGTCCGCCAGTTGACGACCTGGCTGGCCGCGGCCCTGCACCGCTCCCGGCGGGCCACCGTCGCCCTCGCGGGCGTCGACGCGGGCAGCGCGGAGGCGGCACTGCGCCTGGTCGCCGCACACGGCGACCAGGTGCGCGGCCGGCAGGTGACGGTGCTGGTGCTGGCCGACGCGGCCGACGCCGACCTGCCGGCCCGGCTCGGCCCCATCGAGGCGGAGCTGCCCGCCGAGGTCACCGTGCACCTGCTGCCCGGCGACGCGTACCGGCTGCCGGTCGCCGTGAAGGCCGCCGGGGCTGCCGGCGCGCCACTGTTCTCCTTCGTGGACCTGGCCGGCGCGGTGACGCCGAAGGTGCTCGCCGCCGCGACCAACGGCCGGACCGGGGAGCTACTGCTGCACACCACCGACAGCGCCCGAGACGTGCTCGTCTCCGCAGGGTTTCCCCTGGTCGCCGAGGTGGCACCGGTGCTGCCCGGCGGCGAGGCCGCCGGTGTGATCGCGTTTGGCAGCCGCTCCGACCGGAGTCTGGAGGCGATCCGCGACGCGCTCTGGGCG
>NZ_JAGPXZ010000772.1:0-2785 GCF_018070305.1 Micromonospora sp. M51
CCACCTGCCGGTGCGCGACCACGCCTGGGAACGCACCGACGGTCGCGATCGGGACATCGCCCTGTGGACCGACGTGCTGCGCCGGGCCGAGCCGGAGCTGACCGCCGCGCCCGGTGCGTTGCTGGCGTTCGCCGCGTGGAGGGCCGGGCAGGGTGCGCTGGCGGCGGTCGCGCTCGAACGCACGCTCGGTCTGCACCCCGGCTACTCGCTCGCCCTGCTGCTGGACGACCTGATCCGGCGCGGCGTGCCCCCGGCCGAGCTGGACGGCTGGCCGTCGGTCGGGATGCCCGGGGTCATCCGTCCCCGCAGACGGAGCCGACGTGGCCGCCCCTGACCGTTCCGATCACACGCGCGGTAATACCGCGGGTGCTACCAGAATTGATAGGCTGGCGGACATGACCGTCAAGCGCTCCGTGAGCCTCCCCGACGACGTCGCGGAGTGGCTGGATCGGCAGCCCAACGTCTCGGCCGCCATCACCGCGGCGGTACGGGCCCAGATGGAGGTCATGCACCTCGACGAGGTGCTGCGGCGTGCCGGCATCGAGGTGACCGAGGCGGGCCGGGCGCGGTGGCGGGAGCGGCTGGCGACGCCCATTCCGGCGGACGCCCTGGCCGAAGGACGCCGGATGTTGGGCCGCGCGGGATGAGCGATCAGATCGCTGCCGTCTTCGACGCGTCGGCGTTGACGGCCTACCTCGAGGGCAACCCATCGGTGGGGGAGCTGATGCTGGAGGTCGCCGACGAGGGTCGGCAGGTGGCCGTACCGGCGACGTGCCTGGCTGTCGCCTTCGCAAACGCGACCGACGAGATCGATGCCGCGCTGCTGGCCCTGATGATGACCGTCCCGATGATCCGCCTGCTGCCTCTCGACGCCGAGGACGTGCGAGACACCGGCACGTTGGCCCGCGCCGGGGACGGTGACATCTCGCTCGGCCATGCCGCCCGTGCGGCACTCACCCACGAGGCGCACTACGCGACGGCGCGACCCGAGGCTGCGGCGAAGGTGCTCCCCACCAACTGGAGCATCCTCCAGCTGGCCTGACGAGCGACAAGGCTGCGACGCGAACCCGAGTCGATCATGCGCGGGGCGGGCCCTGGCCGCTTTCCTCGGCACCGCCCTCCGTCGAAGGATGTACGCGTTGCTCCTGTCCACGGCCGACGCGGCCGGCTCACCACCGCCGGAGAATGATCTCGTGGCCGTTAACCGTGTCGGTACGACATGACCCCCGAGTTGCTGCTGTCGCTGGCCGGGCTGGCGTTGATCGACAGCACCAGCATCGGCACCCTCTTCATCCCGGTCTGGCTGCTGCTCGCACCCGGGACGATCAACGCGCGGCGGATCCTCGTCTACCTCGGCACCATCGCCGTCTTCTACTTCGCCGTGGGGCTGCTGCTCGCCCTGGGTGGCAGCCAGTTGGCCGACGTCCTCGGCGGGGCGATGGACAACCGGCCGGTGCTCTGGGCGCAGCTCGTTCTCGGGGTCGGGCTGTTCGCGCTCAGCTTCCGGTACGACGGCAAACGACGCCCACGCGGCGGCGGTGTGCTGCGGTGGCGGGACCGCGTCACAGCTGGCGACTCCTCGGTGCGCTGGCTGGTGGGGCTGGCGCTCCTCGCCGCGCTCGCGGAGGTGGCGACGATGCTGCCGTACCTCGGCGCGGTCGGCCTGCTGACCACCTCCGAGGTCGGTGCGGCGCAGATGGTGGGTCTGCTCGCTGCCTACTGCGTGGTCATGGTGTTGCCGGCGGTGCTGCTGCTCGGAGCGCGAATGGCGTGGCCGAGGCTGGTCGAGCCGGTGCTGGGCCGGCTCAACGCCTGGATCGCGCGCCACTCCGGCGGCATGCTCGGCTGGATCCTCGGCATCGCGGGCTTCCTGCTGGCCCGCGACGCCGTGATCCGGCTGGACCTGCTCGACCAGCTGGTGATCAGACTGTGATCCGTTCGGGGCGGGCGTAGACGTTCATCGTGTTGCCGCGCAGGAAGCCGACAAGTGTCATGCCCGCCTCCTCGGCCAACTCGGCGGCGAGGGTGCTCGGGGCGGACACCGCGGCCAGCAGCGGCAGCCCGGCCATCCACGCCTTCTGGGTCAGCTCGAAGCTGGCCCGCCCGGAGACCAGCAGCAGGTGCCCGGCGAGCGGCAGCCGGCGCTCCCGCACCGCCCAGCCGATCACCTTGTCCACGGCGTTGTGTCGGCCCACGTCCTCGCGCAGCACCACCAGTTCGCCGTCGGGGGTGAACAAGCCGGCCGCGTGCAGCCCGCCGGTCCGGTCGAAGCCGCGCTGGGCGGCACGCAACCGGTCGGGCAGGTCGGCGAGCAGCGTGGCCGGCACGCTGAGAGGGTCCGCCGAGACCAGGAAGAGCGACCGGGTGCGTACCGCGTCGATGCTGGCCTTGCCGCAGACCCCGCAGGAGCTGGTCGTGTAGAAGTTCCGGGACGGGTCGGTGGTCGGTTCCGGCACTCCGGGGGCGAGCACCACGTCCACCACGTTGTACGTGTTCGGTGTCTCCGCGCCGGCGCAGAGCTGCGCGGTCAGCACGTCGTCGGTCGACCGGATCAGCCCCTCCGTCAGCAGGAACCCGATGGCCAGGTCCAGGTCGTCGCCGGGGGTTCGCATGGTGACGGCGAGCGGCCGCCGTCGGCCGGGGCCGGCCGCGCCGACCCGGATCTCCAGCGGCTCTTCCCCGGCGAGGGTGTCCGGCCGGCGGACCGACCCGCGGCCGGCGCTCGCCGCGTCCAGGTCGATCCGGAGTACGCCCCTGCGATCAGTTGCCCGTCCCATCCCGCCAT
>NZ_JAGPXZ010000773.1:0-2783 GCF_018070305.1 Micromonospora sp. M51
AGATCCTCCAGATCCGACCCGACACCCCCGTGCTGCACCTGCTGCACGTCGCGTACGACGCGCACCGCAAGCCGATCGAGGTGTCCCAGGCGACCTGGCCCGGCCCGATGACCACGCTCACCGAGGAGTACAAGATCCCCGGCCCAAGCCCGGACCCAGAACCCGACCCCGGCCTAATCCTGGGCTGACGGTCCCCACGGACCACAACCCCGCGCGACCCCGCGCGACCCCGCGCGCACCCCGCGCGACCCCGCGCGCACCCCGGTCGATCATGAGGTTGACGGGTCCGGCAGAGATCGAAATGCCCGCCAACCTCATGATCAACGCGGTCTGGGTTAACTGTGCGGCGTCTTGTCGGGGTCGATCGGGTGTCTTGGGGTGATCGACTCGGCTTTCTGGAAGTCGGGGCATCGCACTGGTCGGGACACCGCGACTTCCTGAAAACCGAGTCGATCATCCTCCCGCCGCGACATGACATGGCGCACGGCACAGCGCGGCGCGGGTGTCCGCCGCCGGGGCCGATGGGCTAGAGGCGGATGCCCAGGAGAGCGTCCACCGTGTTCGCGAAGAGCGCGGGGGCCTCCGGGTCGTCCGTGGCGCCGGCCAGGGCCGCCTCGGCCCAGCGGTCGGCCACCGCCAGCGCGCCGGGGGTGTCGAGATCGTCGGCCAGTCGGGCGCGTACCTCGGCCAGCAGCTCAGCCCCGGACGGCCCGGCGGGCGCGGCGGCGGCCCGCCGCCAACGGTCCAGACGCTCGTACGCGGCGGCGAGCAGCTCGTCGGTCCAGGTACGGTCGCTGCGGTAGTGCCCGGAGATCAGTGCCAGCCGGATCGCCATCGGGTCGACCTTGTCGGCGCGCAGCCGGGACACGAAGACCAGGTTGCCCCGGGACTTGGACATCTTCTCGCCGTCCAGGCCGATCATCCCGGCGTGTACGTAGTGCTCGGCGAACGGCGCCTGACCGGTGAGCCGCTCGGCGTGCGCGGCGGACGCCTCGTGGTGCGGGAAGAGCAGGTCATTGCCGCCGCCCTGCACGTCGATCCGGTCGCCGAGCAGGTTGAGCGCGATCACCGCGCACTCGATGTGCCAGCCGGGGCGGCCCGGGCCCAGCTCGCCGCCCGGCCAGGACGGCTCGCCCTCGCGGGCTCCGCGCCACAGCAGCGGGTCCAGTGGGTCCCGCTTGCCGGCCCGGTCGGGGTCGCCGCCGCGCTCCGGGAAGATCTCCAGCATCTGCTCGCGGGTCAGGTTCGACTCGTAGCCGAAGCGGGGCGTGGCGGAGATGTCGAAGTAGACGTCGCCGGTGCCGTCGTCGAGCCGGTACGCGGCGCCGTCCTTGAGCAGCACCTCGACCTTCTCGACGATGTCCGGGATCGACTCGACGGCGCCCACGTAGTGCGCCGGCGGGATGATTCGCAGCGCTTCCATGTCCTCCCGGAACAGCGCCGTCTCGCGCATCGCCAGGACCACCCAGTCCTCGCCGTCGCGGGTGGCCCGCTCCAGCAGCGGGTCGTCGATGTCGGTGACGTTCTGCACGTAGCGCACCGGGCGGCCGGAGTCGCGCCACATCCGCTGCACCAGGTCGAACGTGATCATGGTGGCGGCGTGGCCGAGGTGGGTGGCGTCGTACGGGGTGATGCCGCAGACGTACATGCTTCCCGCGTCCGCCGGCTCACTCGGGTGGACACCCTGCCGCGCCGAGTCGTACAACGCCAGCGGCTCGCCCCTGCCCGGCAGCCGTGGCACCTCGTGTCCCGCCCAAGACTCCATGGGATCAGCCTAGCCAGCCCGGCGACGACGCCGGAGCACCCCACGGGTGATCAAGATGACAGCGGCTCACATGGGTGGCCAGGGCATCGCCGGCCAGTCCTCCGGTGGCAGCGGGAAGCTGCCGGTCTCGCGCAGCCGGTCGACCCGGGCGGCCACCCCGGCCACCTCGCTGATCGTCAGGTGGTCGGCCAGCTCCGCGCCGAGCGGCCCGGCGACCTGCCCGGCCAGCGCGTCGAGCATCTCCACGGCGTCCGGGGGCAACTGCTTGCCGGCCCAACCCCAGAGCACCGTGCGCAGCTTGTCCTCCACGTGGAAGCTCACCCCGTGGTCCACGCCGTAGATTCGGTCGTCGGCGCCGACGAGCACGTGACCGCCCTTGCGGTCGGCGTTGTTGAGCACCGCGTCGAGCACCGCGAGCCGGGCCAGCCGTGGGTCGTCGGCGTGGGCCAGGGCGTACGCGGCGCCGTCGTCGTCCCGGGCCGCGGCGATCGGGATCCAGCGCGGCGGCAGCTCCCCGGCGGGCAGGAAACCGACGAGCGCTTCGGCGTCCTCCGGCTCGTCGATCCAGAGCTGGCAGGAGCCGGGGCCAAGCGGGCCGTCACGCAGCACGGTGGGCGGCACCAGACCCCACCCGGTGGCCCGGGAGACCAGGTACGCCGAGACTTCCCGACCGGCCAGGGTGCCGTCGGGAAAGTCCCAGAGGGGGCGCTCGCCACGGACCGGCTTGTAGACGCAGCGGGCGGTCATCCCGTCCAGGGTCAGGATGCCGCGCAGCGTCGTGTTCGACGCGTCGACCAGCCGACCCTCCAGGTCGAGGACGCCGTCACGCAGCAGCCGCAGCGCGGCGTCGCCGTCCTGGCGAGGCTGGAGGCCGGACGAGGTCACCGGTGGTAACCGTTGTGCCGCGGGCAGAGGTGCCCGGCGGGGTCCAACGGTTGGCCGCAGAGCGGGCACGGTGGCCGGCCCGCGTTGACCACTCGCCGGGCCCGCTCGATGAACTGGCGGGTCGCCTGCGGGG
>NZ_JAGPXZ010000774.1:0-2780 GCF_018070305.1 Micromonospora sp. M51
CCGAGCCGAACATGCCGTTCCAGCACCGACAGGTGACGCCGGGACAACCCGCGCAGCTCCGTTCCGGGCAACGGCACCAGGATCAACTGCCACGCACCGATCGCGGTGGACGTCGGCACCAGGCCACCCGCCGGCAGCCGGGCCACGTGGTGTCGACGCGAGGGGCTCATCCCGGCCCGGCGTACCGCGAAGAGGTCGGCCTCACCGCCGGTGATCAGCCAGCCCGCCGCCGGGCCGTCCAGGCGACACACCTGGCGTACGCCGTCCGAGCAGAAAGCGCTCAGGCCACCGGCCGGGGCATCCTCCACCGCGCCACTCATCAGCGTCTCCTCGGATCGTCGTGGTCAGTGGTCGCGAACGAGGCGCGCGTACGCCCCGTCCTGGGCGACGAGCTGCTCGTGGGTGCCGCGCTCCACTTCCCGGCCGCCGTCCAGCACGACGATCAGGTCGCAGTCGCGGACCGTGGACAGGCGGTGGGCCACGATCAGGCAGGTGGCCCCGCGCCGACGCAGGTGCAGGTCGATCCGGCGTTCGGTCTCGGCGTCCAGCGCGCTGGTGGCCTCGTCCAGCACCAGCACCCGGGGGTTGCGCACGAGCGCTCGGGCGATCTCCAGCCGCTGCCGCTGCCCACCCGAGAAGTTGCGGGCGTTCTCCCGCACCGGGCTGCCGAGACCACCTGGGCGGGCCGCAACCTCGTCGTAGAGGCACGCGTCGGTCAGCGCGGTGACGACGTCGTCGTCGGCGACAGTGAGGTCCCACATGGTGACGTTGTCCCGCACCGTCCCCTCGAACAGGCGTTGGTCCTGGTCCACCATGGCGACGGTGGCCGCCCAGAGACCGTCGTCGGCGGCGGCCCGCTCCAGACCGTCCACCGTGACCCGCCCGGTCCAGGGCCGGTAGAGCCCGGCGACCAGCCTGCCGACCGTCGACTTGCCGCTGCCCGACCGCCCGACGAGCGCCACCCGCGCACCCGGCGGCAGGTCCAGGCTGAAGTTCTCCAGCAGTGGACGGCCCAACGGGTTGTAGCCGAAGGTGACCCCGTCGATGCGCAGGTGCCCCTCCATCGGGGCCACCGGACCGGCGGGTCGGTCCTGGACCGTGGGCAGTGGGTAGCGCTCCACGTCACGCAGCCGGTTGAGGTCGGCGCTCATGTCCTGCAACCGGGAACCCAGCGCGGTCAGATTGCCCAGCGGGCGGTTCATCGCCGCCGCCAGGCTCTGCATGCCGACCAGCACACCGACGCTCATCGACTCGGCCACCACCTGCCGGCTGCCCAACCCCAACAGCACCGCCGTGGTCGCCGAGGCGAGCAGCGCCGGCAGGACCGAGAGCACCGCGGTGGGCACCCCCAGCCGTTGCTGACGGGTGGCGACGGTGGCATGGCGCGCGGCGAACCGGGCCACCGCCCGTTCCTCCTCGCCGCCGGCCTTCACCGTCTCGATCATCTGAACCGTGGTGTACACGGTGGTGACCAGCTTGCTGCGGTCCGCCTGCAGGCCGACGACGGCGGTGGACCGGGTCGAGGCGACGTAGCGCAGCACGCTGACGTTCAGCCCGGCGAGGACCACCGCGCACAGTCCGAGCAGCAGGTCGTACTGGCAGAGCAGAGCCCCGTACGCCAGCACCAGGCCGGTGTCCACCACGGTGGTGGCCGTCCGGCGGGTGAGCACCTCGGCGACCACCTCGTTGCCGCGGACCCGCTGGCTGAGGTCGGCGGCCTGCCGCTGGTCGAAGAAGGTCGGCGGCAGCCGCAGCAGATGTCGGAAGAACCTGGCGGCGCTGGCGAGGGCGAGCGCCGTCTCCGCGCGTACGGTCAGGCGTTGCTGCAGCAGGCTGGCCAGGAAGGTCAGCACGGTGGCCACCGCCACCGCCGCCACCAGGCCGGCGAAGGCGGCCCGATCCTCCTGCAGCAGCACCCGGTCGACGAAGACCTTGGCCATCACCGGGATGGTCAGACCGACCACGGCGATCAGCAGGCCCAGCAGCAGCATCTGCGCGATCGCCGAACCCGGGCCGCGCCACCGCTGCGCCAGCGCCCGCACCAGCCGGTAGCGGGTGCCGCCGGGCTGGAACTGCGGGCCAGGCTCCATGGTGAGCACGATGCCGGTGAAGGCGCCGTCGAACTCCTCCCAGCTCACCGCGCGGGGGCCGGTGGCCGGATCGTTGATGTGGACCTTACGGCCGAGCCCTTCCAGCACCACGAAGTGCTCGAACCGCCAGAACAGCACCGCCGGCAGCGCCACGGTGGCCAAGCCGGCCAGGTCCATCTGGAAACCCTTGGCCACCATCCCGTACCGGCGGGCCCCCTTGAGCACGGTGGCCGCGGTGGAGCCGTCCCGGCTGACCCCGCACACCCGGCGCAGCTCCTCCAGGGGCACGTGCCGACCGTGGTGCGCGAGCAGGATTCCCAGCGCGGCGGCACCGCACTCCACCGCCTCCATCTGGATCAGGGCGGGCGTGCGGACCCGGCGACGCCGGATCCTGGGCAGCTGCGGTGTGCCGCTGGCGGCTGTCGTCGGCGCGCTCATCGCCGCAGCAACCAGTCGATCGGGTGCTCCCGGTCCACTGTGAACCAGGCGGTGACCTCGCTGGCCGAGTTGAGCTGGAACGGCGGTGGGGACTTGGTCCAGCGCAGGCCGCCCGGGGCGGCCGGGTCCGGTTCCAGGGCCACCGTCACCCGTACCACGCTGCCGCGGGCGAGCAGTCGCCGGACGTCCGGCCCGGTGCCCAGAAAGGCGCGCAGCGAGGCCTCGGTCTCCGGGAAGGCACCGACAGTGGTG
>NZ_JAGPXZ010000775.1:0-2778 GCF_018070305.1 Micromonospora sp. M51
ATGGCCCTCTTCGGCGCGCACCGCCCGGTAGGCGTCGAAGCCGTCGGAGTGCCGCGCGCCGAAGAGGGCCATCACGGCGTCGCCGATGTACTTCTCCACCACCCCCTGCCAGCGGTGCAGCACACCGGCGACGGTGTCGAAGTAGGCCTGCTGCAACGCCCGGACGTCCTCCGGGTCGAGGCGGCCCACCAGGGCCGTGGAGCCGACGATGTCCGCGAAGAGGACGGTGACGACGCGCCTCTCCTGCGGTACCGGCCAGAGCGGGGTGACGGTCCGTTGCGTGTCGACGATGATGCTGGTGGTCATGGGTGTCGCACCGGCCTTTCTCCCCGCGGTTGCCTGATCACCTCCGGAGATTGGCACTCCTGGGCCGACGGGGGATCTGCAGAACGACGTATGTCGGCCACCTGCAACCTTTAGTCGCAAAGTCGACGCGAGGAGTACCACAAGCGGCAGGCAGCCGTAGAACGGTGCGGGGCCCTGTGATTAGGCTGCGTGGCATGGCCAGCGATGTGGACACCGCACCGCTCGTGGGCCGGGCCGAGCTGGTGCAGACGGTTCGGTCCGCGTTGCTCGGTGACGGCGCGCACGGGCAGACCGCGGCGGTCTTCCTGACCGGCGAGAGCGGTGTGGGAAAGACCCGGCTGTTGGATGAGATCGGCGACCGCCTGCGGGAGCGGGGTGCCGTGGTGCTCACCGGCAGCTGCCTGGACATCGGCGACGCCTCACCGCTGCACCCGCTGTTGCAGGCGCTGCGCCGGTTCGACACCGAAGTGTCCGCCTCGCCCGCCCGCACCTCCTCGGCGGTGCGGGGGCTGCTGCAGATGTTCGCCGACGAGACCGCCGGCCCGGACGGCGCGGGCGCGTTGCTGGAGCGGGTCTCCCGCGGCCTGCACCTGATCGCCGAGGGTCGGCCGTTGGTGCTGATCCTGGACGACCTGCAGTGGGTCGACCGCAGCACCCGTCAGCTTCTGCTCTACCTGCTCGCCGGCCTGGGTGATCTTCAGCTGTCGGTGTTGGCCGCGGTCCGGGCCGAGTCGTTGCAGGGCGCGCACCCGCTGCGTCGGGTGCTCACCGAATTGCGTCGGCTGCGCACGGTGCGGGTGCTCGACCTGGCGCCGCTGGGTCGGGCCGACACCGAGACGCTCGCCGCTGCGGTGGTCGGCCGGACGCTGAGCGCCGACGCGGCCGAGCAGGTGTGGCAGCGCAGCGGCGGCAACCCGTTCGTCATCGAGGAACTGGCCCGCGACCTGCGCGACGGCCGCGACGGCCTGTCCGAGACACTGCGGGAGATCTTCCTCGACCGCGTCGACGCGTTGCCCCAGCACGCGCACGCCGTGGTGCACGCGGTGGCCGCCGGTGTCGAGCCGGTGCAGCACTGGCTGCTGGCCGAGGTGCTGCGGATGCCGGAGGACGAGCTGATCGCCGCGGCTCGCGCCGCTGTCGCGCACCGGCTGCTGGTCGGCGCCGACGACGGCTACCGGCTGCGGCACCGCCTCGTCGCCGAGGTGTTGGCCCACGAGCTGCTGCCAGCCGAGCGCTCCGGGCTGCACCGCCGCTACGCCGAGGCGCTGACCACGGCGCCGGGCGAGCTGCACCAGGCCCGGCTGGCGCACCACTGGCGACTGGCCGGCGAACCGGCACGCGCCCTGCCGGCGGCGGTGGCCGCCGCGCAGGAGGCCGAACGGCTGCACGGTTACGCCGAGGCGCACCGGCACTGGTCCGCGGCGTTGCAGTTGGCCGCCGAGCCGGGCCCGTCGACGGTGGACCGGGTCGAGTTGCTGGAGAACGCCGCCGAGGCGGCCCACCACTGTGGGGAGCACGCCCGCGCGTTGGCCCTGCTGGAGGAGCTGGTCGCGCTGCGCGGTGGCGAGCCGAGCTGCGCGCTGCACATCCGCCGTGCCCGTTACCTGGCCGCCGCCGGTCGCTCCGCGTTGGCCGAGGAGGAGTACCAGCGGGCGCTGAAGGCCGAAGACTGCTCCCCCCGGGACCGGGCCACCGCCGCCGCCCGGCTGGCCGAGCTGCTGCTGCACCTCGGCCGGTACGCCGACGCCGGCGAGCGGGCCCGCGAGGCGCTGGCGTTGGCCGAGAACGTGGCGGGCTCGACGACCGAGGTGGTGCTGGCCAGTTCGGCGCTGGGCTTCAGCGACGCCTTCCTGGAAGACCCGGACGCCGGCCTGGCGGTCATGCGTGACGCCCTCGACACCGCCGAGCGCGCCGGTCAGCCGGAGGATGTGGCCTGCGCGTACCTGCACCTGGCGGAGCTGTTGACCGGGCCGCTGAACATCCTCGAAGAGGGTGTGGTGGTGGCCCGTCGGGGTGCCGAACGGGTGGCCGAGCTGGGGCTGGGCCGCACCTGGGGCACCCGGCTGCTGGCCATCGCCATCAACGGGCTGTTCCGGGTGGGCCAGTGGGCCGAGGCGGAGAAGGTGGTGGCCGTAGCGCTGCGACACCGACCGTCCGGTGCGGACGCGGTGGAGCTGCTGCTGGCCCGGTGCCGGCTCTCGGTGGGCTACGGCGACATCGAGGCCGCCGGTCGGGACCTCGACGCGGTGGCGACCCTGCTCGCCGGCGGCGGGGCGCGGCACGACATTCCGCTGCTCACCCTGCGCTCCGGGCTGGCCATGTGGGAGGGTCGGCACGACGTGGCGCGGCAGGCCGTGCAGCGCGGCCTCACCGAGAGCCGTTCCGACGACGTGATGATCCTCTCCGCGTTGGTCTGGCACGGCCTGCGCGCCGAGGCGGAGGCGCACGCCAGCCGCACCGTGGAGGTGGACC
>NZ_JAGPXZ010000776.1:0-2776 GCF_018070305.1 Micromonospora sp. M51
CGGTGGGCCGGGTTGCCGATGCGCTCGGCGTGGAGTTCGGGGTGCCCTGCCGGGTGGCGTACGCGTCGGCGGCTCCACCGGCGGCCGGCGTGGCGGTGTCCCGGTTGCGGGCGTCCGGCGCGCGGCGGGTCGCGGTGTCCGCGTACTTCCTGGCGCCGGGGTTGTTCCATGACGCGGTGGCCGAGGCGGCCGGGGCGGCGGGTGCGGTGGTGGTTGCCGCGCCGTTGACCGACGCGCCGGAGCTGGTCGAGTTGGTGCTGCGCCGGGTCGACGATCGGCCCGTGCTGGCGTCGACGGGCTGAACCCGTGCCGGCCTGGACGGGCTGATCCGGTGCCGGCCTCGACGGGGCTGATCCGGTGCCGGCCCGGTGCCGGACAGCGGAACGCCCCGGTGGGCGAACCCACCGGGGCGTACAGCTGTGTCGTTGGGGATCAGGCGGAGTGAGCGCGCAGCACCCGGAGACCGCCGCGCCGCTTGACAGCGCGCCGCTCCTCCTCGCTCATTCCGCCCCAGACGCCGGCGTCCTGACCAGACTCGAGTGCCCACTGCAGGCACTGGTCGGTCACGGAGCAGCGCCTGCAGACGGCCTTGGCCTGCTCGACCTGCAGGAGAGCCGGTCCGGACGTCCCAATCGGGAAGAACAGCTCCGGGTCCTCGTCGCGGCAGACAGCATGGTGACGCCAGTCCATGGCGGCAACACTCCTCATTCTGGATGGGTGGCAAATATTGCTTGTCGTGCTTTCCCTATATGCATCCGCAGTGCCGAGGTGACAGTTAGCGTTCGTCCATTCGGCAGTGCGTGAGCAGGCAGTTAGTGCCGGGGACCTGCTGGAACAGCTCAACCTGACGAGCATATCCAGGCAATGTCCCGGTAACTCAAGTTCGCTTGTGAATACTTTCACGAACAGTCGTGATGTCAAGGGTGACGCTCGGAAAAACTCCGGGCGGTGAGCAAGCCCACAACCCGTTTGTCCGGGTTTCCGCGCTTTCCTGGTTACCCGGCGTGCCACAGTCGAGGATCAATATAGTACAGTCCGCGTGACATTGCTGACATTTCCGGCACCTGCCCCTCGGTGTGGCGGCGACCCGGCCGATCGGTTGTGGCCACCGTGTCGACCAACTGTGGTACCCGAGACCTAGCAGATTACTCTCAGTGCGGCCGGAACGGAGGTGAATCTGACTTTCTCCCGCTCGCCGAGATAGTCCCCGTCCAGCTGGAACGCCTGCGGGCGGCTGGAGACCAGGGTGAACTCCGCCGTGTCATGGAGTCGTAACACCTGACGACCGCGTGGATTCGGTTGCCGGGACAGGAACTGCGTCACTGTCCGTGTTGTGCTAGCCACCCGGAGCTGACGCAACGCCAGTACATCCAGCCCGAGATCGAACGACGCCTCCGGGTTCGGGTTGACCTCCCGGTCGCCCAGGTACGTCCACGGGGCAGTGTTCTGGATGATGACGGTGGCCAGCTCGGCCTCCGCCGGCTCGCCCGGGCGCTCCAGGACGATCGCCGGGTGCCGCCGGTCCGAGGCGAGGAAATACTGGTTCATGATCGAACGCAGGTAGAGCGACGGCGTGGACACCCGCCCCTTGCGCCGGGCCTGCTCCACCCGGTGGATCACCGCGGCGTCCAGGCCGAACCCGGCGCAGAAGGTGAAGTAGCGGTCGTCGGCGCGGCCCAGCCCCACCGTCCGGCTGCGGCCCAGCCGCAGCCCCTCCAGGATCATGCTGGTCGCCTCCGGCCACTCCCGGGGCAGCCCCACCGCGCGGGCGAACACGTTTGTCGAACCGCCGGGGACGGTGGCCAGCGCGGGCAGTCGCTCGGCCATCGGCGCATCACCGGCGCGGGTCGGCGGCTCGGCCGTCATCAGGCCGTTCACCACCTCGTTCACCGTGCCGTCGCCACCCAGGGTGACGACCAGGTCGACCCCCTCCGCGGCTGCCTCCCGGGCGAGCGCCACGGCGTGCCCGCGCCGACGGGTGTAGCGCACGCTGAGATCGACTTCGCTGCGCAGCGCCCGGACAAGCACGTCCCGGCTGCGTTCGCTGGTGGTGGTGGCCTTCGGATTGACCACCAGGACGGCCCGCATGGGCGGCACTGTACCTGCCGGCAGCCCGGGTATCGTGGCGCGCGTGACCATCGACTCGGACCCGATCCCCGTCACGCTCCGCTGGGCGGTCCGGCTGCTGTGGGCAGAGGCGGCAGTCGTCGGGCTGATCGCCGTCTGGCTGATCTGGGCCGACCTCACCGCCACCCGCACCGACCTGCTGGCGGCGTTGCTGGTGACCGGGTTCGCCATCGGCGCGGCCGTCGTGCTCTGGGCGCTGGGACGCGCGCTGCTGCGCCGTCAGGCGGGCGCACGCGCCCCCGCCATCGTGCTTCAGCTGATGCTGCTGCCGATCGGTTGGTTCATGATCCAGGCAGGGCTGGGCTGGCTGGGCGTGCCGCTGATGGCGCTCGGCCTGGGCGTGGGCTGGCTGCTGGTCTGCCCCCCGACGACCCGTGCCCTCGGCTTCCAGTGACCGCCAGGGTGGGCCGGGTCGGTCAGTAGCCGCCGGAGCGGCGGGTGAGCAGCGCGATCGTGGCCCGGCCGTCGGCCGACGTGGCGGACGCCGACGTGGTCAGCGCGGTGAGCACCTTCCAGGCGAAGGACGACTCGGCGGGCAGGGTGGCACCGCGCACGGTCGGCACTGTCACCTCGACGGTGAGCGCGTCCTCGGTGACCGCGAAACGGCACTCCAGCTCGGCGTCGCGGGTGGCGATGGCGAGCAGCATGG
>NZ_JAGPXZ010000777.1:0-2775 GCF_018070305.1 Micromonospora sp. M51
GCCTACGGGAGGTCGGCGACCAGATCGGCGTACTCGGGGTGCTTGTCGATGAACGCGGCCATGAAGGGGCACTGCGGCACCACCGTGGCACCGCGCGCCCGGAGCTGGTCCAGCGTGCCGCGGATCAGCGCGCCGCCGACCCCCTTGCCCTGAAAGCCCCGGTCCACCTCGGTGTGGGTGAAGACCAGGACCTCACCGCGCATCAGGTACGCGGTGTAGCCGGCCAGCGCGTCGTCGACCAGGATCTCGAAACGGTGCTTCGCCGGGTTGTCCTCGACCAGGGTGCTCATCCGGCCATTCTCCCCGCCGCGTCGGCCAGCACGTCGAGTTCGCCCAGCAACCGGTCCACCTCGTCGGCGGTGTTGTAGTGGTAGATGCTGGCCCGCACCGCGCCGCCGCTGTCGCGCAGACCCATCAGCTGGAAGTACTCGTAGGCGTAGTAGTCGCCGACGGAGAGACAGAGCCCGGCGGCGCCCAACGCCTCCTGGACGGCCGCTGGTGACATCCCGGCGACCCGGAACGAGACAGTCGGGCAGCGCCGGGCCGGCGAGCCGTAGACGGTGATTGCCGGGCGCTGCGCCAGCCCGGCGAGCAGCCGGTCCAGCAGCGCCTCCTCGTGGGCCTGGGCGGCGGCCAGCCCGGCCCGCAGCCGGGCCCGCCGGTCCCCGGCCGCGTCCGGATCCAGCCCGGCCAGGTGATCCACCGCGGCGGCCACCCCGGCCAGCAGCGGGAAGCTCGGCGTGCCGTACTCGAAGCGCTCCGGCACCGCGTCGGAGGACGGCAGCAGCTTCGCCGGGCGCAGCGTCGCCCAGAGAGCGGGGTCCGCCACCATCGCCGCCAGGTGCGGCCCGGACCACTTGTACGCACTGGTGACCAGCACATCGGCACCGAGCGAGGTCAGGTCGGTCGGGACGTGCGGCACCGAGTGCACCCCGTCGACGTAGACCAACGCGCCGACCGCGTGCGCGGTCTTGGCGATCGCCGGCACGTCCGGCATGGTGCCGATGGCGTTGCTGGCGGCGGTCACCGCCACCAGCCGGGTCCGCTCGCCGACCAGGTCGGCGTACTGGGCGGCGGGCAGCTCGCCGGTCTGCCGGTCGATCTCCGCCCAGCGCACCGTCGCGCCGGCCGCCTCGGCCGCCTGCACCCACGGCCGCACGTTCGCGTCGTGGTCGAGCCGGGAGACCACCACCTCGTCACCCCGGCGCCAGGTCGCGCCGAGCGTGCGGGCCATGGTGTACGTCAACGCTGTGGCACTCGGGCCGAGCACCACCCCGGCAGGGTCGGCGCCGAGCAGGTCGGCCACCGCCGAACGGGCCTCGGCCACCAGCTCCAACGACCGGCGGCCGGCCACGTTGGCGGCGCTGCGGTTGCCGACCGCCATCCGCATGGCAGCGGTGACCGCGTCGATCACACCGGCCGCGGTCTGGGTGCCGCCGGCACCGTCGAAGTGGACGAAGCCCTCGGTCAGGGCGGGGTACGCGGCCCGGGTACGGGCGATGTCGAACGGCATGTCCCGGACCCTAGCCGGTGCTCCCGCGACACCGTCCGGCCACCGGGTGATCACCGATCGACTGTGACATCGCGGGCGTCTCGTACTCTTGGCGAGGTGACGAACCAACCCGCCACCATGCCCATGCCCTCCGTCCGCCGCGCCGCCGGTCTCTTCGCCGGTGTGGCGCTCGGCCTCGCCGTGCTCGCCGGGTGCAGCTCCCAGGGCGCCTCCACCGACTGCGGGCTGGACGCCTGCACCGTCACCTTCGAGCGGGGTGTCGACGCGAGCGCCACCATCCTCGGTGTCGAGGCCAAGCTGGTCGGCGCCGAGGGCGACCAGGTGACAGTCGAGGTCGCCGGCGAGCAGCTCACCCTCACCACCGGGCAGCAGGCCACCGAGGCCGGCGGCTTCGCGGTGACCCTGGACAGCGTCACCGACCAGCAGATCAAGATCCGCGTATCGCGTAACCCGGGGAGCTGACCCGGGCGGGCGGCGGTGGCCGACGTTTGGAAATCTTCGTAAACGGAGATTGTGGCGCCATGTCACTTACCCGTAACGCCGAAGCCACCGCCTCCCGTACGGCGGACAGCCGGTGGCTGGAACTCCTCGCCCGGGCCGGCTTCATCGGCTACGGCATCGTGCACCTGCTCTTCGCCTGGCTGGCGTTGCAGATCGCGTTCGGCACGTCGTCCGACGACGGCGACCAGTCCGGCGCGCTGCGCACCCTCTCCCAACAGCCCCTCGGCAAGTTCCTCGTCATCGCCGTCGCGATCGGCCTGCTCGCGATGGCGATCTGGCAGGGGCTGGAGGCGGCGGTCGGGCACCGCGCCGAGCGCGGCAAGGAACGGGTCATGGAACGGCTCGCGTCGGCCGGCCGGACCATCGTCTACCTCTACTTCGCCTGGACCGCCTTCAAGGTCTTCTCCGACGCCGGGTCGAACAGCGCCGACCAGCAGGAGGCGCTGACCGGCAAACTGATGACCTCCAGCGGTGGCCGCTGGCTCGTCGGCCTGGCCGGGCTGGTGCTCGCCGCGATCGGTGTCGGCCTGGTGATCTACGGCGCGCTCAAGAAGTTTGAGAAGCACCTGAAGACCGGTGAGATGAACCCGAAGACCCGCCAGCTGGCCCGCCGGCTGGGCATGGCCGGGTATGTGGCCAAGGGTGTCGCGTACGGCATCGCCGGTCTGCTGGTCATCGTGGCCGCGGTGAACTACGACCCGGAGAAGGCCCGTGGTCTGGACGCCGCGCTGCACACCCTGCGTGAGCAGTCGTACGGCACG
>NZ_JAGPXZ010000778.1:0-2764 GCF_018070305.1 Micromonospora sp. M51
CTGATGGGGCGGGGGTAGGGCCTACCCCACCGGCGACGTTCCCGCTCACCGGCTGTCACCTGGATTTGCCGCTTCGTAGGGTCGGAGGGAGCCATCGAATTCGATTTACTGTTCGATACGGGGGTAGCCGCGTGAAGTTCTCCGTCAAAGACCCGTCAGTCGTTAATGAAGGGCCGCCCGGGCCGTTCTCCCGGATCGCTGCCGTCGACGCGTTGCGCGCCGTGGCGTTGCTCCTCATCCTGATTGTCAACATCGCCTTCTTCGCCTCCGGCTATCCCTTCCATCTGGTGCCGGATCCCGCGCACGACTCGTGGGGCGACCAGGCGGTCCTGTGGTTGGTCGAGCTGCTCTTCACGATGAAGGCGTACCTGCTCTTCTCCTTCCTGTTCGGCTACAGCTTCACGCTCCAACTCGACTCCGCCGCGCGGCGCGGCGTCGACTTCGCCCCCCGGTTCCGGCGACGGCTGGCCGGGCTCTTCGTGCTCGGCATCCTGCACGCGGTGCTGCTGTTCCAGGGCGACATCCTGACCACGTACGCATTGCTCGGCCTGATCCTGCTCGCCATGCGGGGAGTCCGCGTCGGGACCGCGCTGCGCGCCGCCGTACTGCTGACCGGCGGGATCGGTTTCGTCCTCGCGCTCGCCGCCGTCGGCGGAACCCAGCTGGTCACCGATCCGGCGACGGCACTGGCGGCGGGGCAGCGATCCACCGAGGCACTACAGGGCGGAATCGGGTCGGTGATCACCGAGCACGTACGGCAACTGCCGGCGATGTTCGGCACCCTCCTCGTGCAGGGGCCGCTCGCGCTCTCGGCCTTCCTCTTCGGTTACGCGGCCGGGCGGCGCCGGCTGCTCACCGACGTCGTCGGAAACCGGCAGTTCCTGCGCCGGGTGCAGCAAGTGGGCTATCCGATCGGCCTGGCGGGTGCGGTGATCTTCGCCTCCGGCGGCGGCACCGCCAACCTGACCGGACTGACGGCGGGCGTACTCACCGCGCCGCTGCTCGCCGCCGCGTACGCCGCCACCCTTCTCCGCTTCTTCCAGACCAACCGGGGCCGGCGGGTGGTCGCCGTACTCGCACCGGCCGGACGGATGTCCCTGTCGAACTACCTGGGTCAATCGCTGCTCTGTGTGCTGGTCTTCACCGGCGTCGGACTGGGCCTCGCCGGCACCGTCGCACCCGCGGTCGTCCTCGTCATCGCGGTCGCCATCTACGGTGCGCAGCTCGCCGCCAGCGCGGCGTGGATGGCACGGTTCCGGTACGGACCGATGGAGTGGCTGTTGCGGGCCTGGACCGAGCAGCGGTGGCCACAGCTCCGCGCCGCCGACCCGGTCTGACGGCGTGTCCAGCTCGCCACCGTCGTTGCGTTCGGGGTCATCAGCCGAACGGATGGCCGGAGGCGATGGTCAGCTATTTCCATGTGCGACGGACACCCCGCGACGCCTAGGAAGGAGGCATGGCCAACGAGCGGACCGTTCCCCTGCTGCCGTGCGCATCCATCGACGACATCGAAACCTTCTACGGAGTTCTCGGTTTCCACACCACGTACAAACAACGCAAGCCCAACCCGTGCGTGGGGGTGCAGCGCGAGGACATCGACCTGCAGTTCTTCGAGATCGCCGGATTCGACCCGGAGCAGTCCTACGGCTCCTGTCTCGTAATCACCCCGGACATCGAGGGACTGCACCGAGCATTCGCAGCCGGCATGCGCGCCGCGTACGGCAAGGTACTGGTGTCCGGAACGCCGCGGATGACCCGGCCCAGGGCGCGAAAGAACGCCGACGGGTTGGGCGGATTCAGCGTCATCGACCCGGGCGGCAACTGGATCCGCGTGTTCCGGGACCCCACCGCCGCCCCCATGCCGGACGCCACGTCTGCCGGGCGGCTGGCCAAAGCCCTGGCGAATGCCGTCGTACAGGCCGACTCCAGGGGAAGCGTCAGCCAGGCCGTTCGGATCCTCGACAGCGCGTTGGCCCGCCCGCAGGCCGACGACGACCCGGTCGAGCAGGTAGAGGTCCTGGTCTACCGCGCCGAACTCGCGATGGTGCTGCACGACCCGGACACCGCGGCCGAACTGCTGGCCCGCGCCCAGTCCGTCACGCTCACCGACGACGAGTCAGAAAGGGCGGCAGCCGCGTTCGACAACGCCACCGAACTCGCAACAGCACTGCGCTGACTCACCACGCGAACGCCTCCATCATCTCGGCAGTCGATCGGGGCACGCTCACGATCGCCGCGCCTTGTCAGCGATAGATCAGTATGCTCGAGGCCGCAGAAATCGTTTCCGTTGCGAGGCGCTTTCTGCGCTCGTCGCATGAACCCGATCAGCTCGCCGCCGCTTAAGGAGTTGCTGTGTCGTACGGCTACATCGGATCGATGAAGGCCAAGCCTGGTTACCGGGATGACGTCGTGGACATCCTGCTGAGCGGCGCTGATGGCCTGCGCACGGTCGGATGCGACCTGTACGTCGTGAGCGTCTCGGACACCGACGACGACACGATCTGGGTGAGTGAGGTGTGGCAGAGCAAGGAGAAGCACGACGCCTCGTTGCAGCTTCCCGAGACCAGGGCGGCGATCGGCAAGGCCATGCCGATGCTTACGGGCGAGTTCACCAGCCAAGAGGTAACAGTGGTGGGAGGCCTGGGCGTGTAAGCCCGTGATCGCCGTCTCGCAGGTTGCCCGGCGAGTCGACCTCGTTCAATGGGTGACGGATACGCGTCAGCGTGGCGGCGAGGCCTCCTCCAGTGGACGTCCGTGCGCTCGG
>NZ_JAGPXZ010000779.1:0-2763 GCF_018070305.1 Micromonospora sp. M51
GCCCCCCCCCCCCGGCGGCCCGGTCAGTTGGGGTTGTTGGCGTGGGTCAACGTCTCCCAGGCGACGAAGAGGTTGTTGGTTCCGGCCGGACGTTGTTGCAGCGTGAGGGTCTGGGTGTTGGTCATGACGTTGCCCAACCGGTTGCTCATCGCGTTGAAGCCGACCTCGGTGATCGGGCCGAGGCCCCGGGTGAGGCTGCCGCCGCAGAGCCAGGAGGGCGGCGCCTCGCCGAGCTGGTAGCGCGAGTGGAAGCCGAGCGCCTGACGCAGCCGCTCGCCGACCTGCGGGTACAGGTCGCGGCCCTGGATCCGGGAGGTCTCCGCGACGTGTGAGATGGCGGAGATCCCGTACCCGGTGTGGACGAAGTCGCGGCAGGTCTCCTGGGCCAGGCCGGCGACGAAGGTGGACTGGCCCTGCCAGTAGCCGATGATCTCCGCGCTGGTGTCCAGACCGCTGCCGGGCGTGGTGTACGGCAACGCGCCGTCGCTGGGCAGGTACACGAAGGCCCGGGTGCGGTTGAGGAAGCGGGTGACCGCCGCGTCGTAGGCGCTGCGGTCGTCCAGGAACACCGCGATGCCGACGGCGGCCTCCATCATGGTCAGTTCCCAGTTGCCGTTGCTGTTCGAGCCGTTGCGCACCATCGGCAGGTAGACGGTGCGCAGCATGGTGGCGAAACGGCTGGCGTTGGGCCAGCTGGTGTACGTGTACTTGATGATCTCGGCGGCCCGGGGCCAGACCGAGGCGGCCCAGCCGGTCTGCAGCGGGGCGTTGCTGCCGGTGTGGGCGGTGATCGTGGCCGACCACGCGTCCATGATCTGGATGGACTTCTGCGCGTACCGGGCGTCCCCGGTGACATACCAGGCCAGCGCGTCGGTGTACGCGGCGATTGCGTCCTCACGCTCGTCGGTGCAGCCGTTGTTCGGGTTGGAGTAGGAACCGCACTCGACCACCGAACGGGGCGCCGGGGTACGCGACAGGGAGGCGTACCGGCTGCTCATCATCTGGTTGTAGGCCGCCGCCCACGGCTGCGCGCCGGCCTGGACCCGACCCCGGACGAAGTCGAGCTGGCCTCGGCTGACCAGCACGCCGGGGTGGGTGAAACCGGCAGAGGGCGGTGGTGTCGTGCCGCCGCCGCTGGGCAGTGTCCAGGTCTGGTTGGCGGTGCCGGTGCAGCTCCAGATCTGCAGCGGGGTGCCGTCGGCCGAGCTGGGACCGGTGGCGTCGAGGCACTTGCCGGAGACCGGGTTGACCAGTTGGCCGGCGTTGGCCGACCACTGCTGCGCCCCGGTGCCGTTGCAGTCGTAGATCTGCACCCGGGCACCGTTTGCCGTGCTGGCGGCGGCGATGTCCAGGCACTTGCCCAGCGCCCGGATGGTGCCGTCGTCGGCCACCGTCCACTGCTGCGCGGTGGAGCCGTTGCAGGTGAAGAGCTGGACCTGGGTGTTGTTGGCCGGGTTCGCGGCGGCCACGTCGACGCACTTGCCGCCGTACCCGGTGATGGCGCCGGTCGCGGCCGCCGTGGCGGGTGCCGCGCCGACGACCATCGCGGCCGGTACGGCGAGCAGGGCCGCGGCGAGCGCGGAGGTCAGTCTGATGCGGGGGTGGCGGGGCACGAGCCCGGCCAGTCGTCGCGCCATGTCGGGTCCTTCCGGGGCGGCGAAATAACTGTAAAGTGTGTTAATCATTACAGCCATACACACCGATATCAATGTCTTCGTCGCCACGGATGCCGTTACGGGTGCATCGACGCGCCCTTGAGCACCTTGTCCACCACGTTGCGTGGCGCGTGCAGCGCCAGGCCCACCAGGTCGAGCTTCTCCCGTCCGACCGCACGGACGGCGGCCCGGTTGTCCCGGTCGTTGCCGGTGGCGAACAGTTCGGCCGTGAAGATCGCCAACCGTAGGCCCCGGGCGAGGGCGCGTGAGTGCGCGCCGACCACCGTCGCCCGATCCCCGGCGAAGATCAGCACCGGCTGGCCGAACATCGGCAGGTAGCGGGTGTCGTCGGCGTCCCGGTACTCCTCGCCGAGCAACTCGGGCAGGGTGCTCGCGATGCCGCTGACCAGGAAGGCGGTGACGTTCAGTCGTTGCCAGCTCGCCAGGTCGTCACGGAGCAGTACGGCGATCTTGGTGGGAAAACGGATCGGTTCGGTCATGGCGTCGAGCCTGCCCGCCCCGACGTCGCCCGGTCTTGTACGTTCTTAGCGTGGCCACCAGCCCGGCTGGCTCGCACGTCAGCGCATGGCGACCCGCGGTAGCCGGGGTCGCCGAGGTCTTCCACGCCCATTTCGTGGACCACGCCTACCCCCGGCACATCCACGACGTGTGGACGCTGTTGATCGTCGACGACGGCGCGGTCCGCTTCGACCTGGACCGGCACCGGCACGGCGCGCTGCGCACGTCGGTCACCCTGCTGCCACCGCACGTCCCGCACGACGGCAGCTCCGCCACCCCGGACGGCTTCCGCAAGCGGTCCTGTACCTGGACACCTCCGCGCTCGACGCCGAGCTGATCGGCCGGGCCGTGGACGAGCCGGACCTGGCCGATCCGCAGCTGCGCGACCGGATCCACCACCTGCACCAAGCGCTGGCCGCGCCCGGCGACGAGTTCGAGGCCGAGAGTCGCCTCGCGCTCATCCTGGACCGGCTCCGCCGCCAGCTGCGCCAGCGCCCTCCGGTCGATGGCCAGCCGGCCGGACGCGGCCTCGCGGTCCGACTACGGGAGCTGCTGGACGCCCGGACCGTCGAGGGCGTCACGCTGGGGG
>NZ_JAGPXZ010000078.1:0-13136 GCF_018070305.1 Micromonospora sp. M51
GGATCGCCGTGGTGTCACAACTGATGGAGAACGCCTACCGCGAGGCTGGCCCGACCTGGCCGGACGCGGCACGCGCCGCGCTGCGCACCCTGCTGGAGGTGCTGGCGAGCGTTCCGGCGTTCGCCCGGATGGCGCTCGTCGAGGTGGACGCGGCCGGCCCCGACGCCCGCCGCGAGCGCGACGCGCTGCTCACCAGCTTCCGTCGGTTCTTCGTCGACGCCGGCCCGGGGCCGGCGCTCGCCGAGGTGGACCGCGACGAGCTGGTGTCCACAGTGGTCGGCGGCATCTACGCCACTGTCCGCGGCCGTGTGGCGCGGGGTCGGGCGGCGGAGTTGCCGCAACTGCTGCCGGTGCTCACCTACGCGGCCATGGCGCCGTTCCTGGGCACCGAGGCCGCGATTCAGGCGACCCGGCCGATACGGCCGGACGACGGCCCGAGTACGACCGCGCCATGCGCACCGACCCACCCCTCCTGATCACACGGTCGGAAACCGCAGCGGTTTCTCACCTTGGCCACATTTAACAAATACCGCCCAAATGGCCGTCACGTGCCGTTGACCTCTCCTTTACTCGGCGGTAACTTCGGCTCTGCGCCCACAGAACGCGGGTCAGGGATGCAATTCCCATTGTCGCCGATGAATCGATCTTAAGGGGAGCCGCCATGTCGGAGGAAACCACACCCGTCGCACCCGGGCCGCCGCGCAGGGGCACGCGGTGGCGTCGGTTCGCCGCCACGTTCGGCATCGTCGTGGCGGGCGCCGCCGGCATGATCATGCTGACCGCCCAGGGCGTGCTGGGCGCGCAGTTCGCCATCTCGGGCATGCCGTTCACGGTCACCGCCGACAGGCTCACCGGCACCGGGTTCGAGCAGTTCGCCACCCTCGACCAGATGATCCCGGACAGCCCCAACCAGGGCGACACCGGTGGACAGGTCCTGGTGATGGTCTCGGCGATCGACAAGGCGGAGCTGACCAACCTCTGCCAGAGCATCAACCTCGGCGGTGTCTTCCTCAAGATCACCGCCGGCAACGGCGACAAACCGGTCACCGCCCGGACCCTTGTGGTCGACGGCGACGAGATCGCCGGCAACGCCGCTTTCCGGAACATCGACATCGGGCAGGACGCCAGCACCCTGGACAAGGTGCCCGGTGTGAAGGGTAACCCCGGCGTCTTCTCCCAGCAGGCGGACTCGATCGTCATCGAGAACCTGCGGCAGAACAACTACGCCACCACCGCTGCCGTCTTCAACCTGCCCAACCTGCGCATGGCGTTCACCTCCGACGGGTGCTGACATGAGCACCGAACAACACCAGACGGCGCCGGCCGTCCGCGAAACCCGCGGGCGGTGGCGCCGCTGGCGGCGGGCCCGCCCGTTCACCGCCGCAGTGCTGATCGCCCTCGGGGGCGCCGAGATGCTGGCGACCCTGCGCGCACCGCTCGGGGTGCTGCTGCACATCGGACCGCAGGGGCTCGCCGCATACCTGGTGCCCACCATCCTCGTGATCTGCGGCGTCCTGCTGATCACCACCCCGCAGCAGCGGGTCTTCTACGCCGTGATCTCGCTGGTGCTCGGGCTGGTCTCCTGGTTGACCTCGAACCTGGGCGGCTTCCTGGTCGGGATGTTGCTGGCCCTGATCGGCGGGGCACTCGCTTTCGCCTGGACTCCGGACAAGGACCACCCTCCCACCGGCGCCGCGACGAAACCCGCGTCGGACGAGGACGAGGACGAGCACGAGGACGCCGCCGACACAGTGCTGCTGCCCGGGATGCAGTCACCAGACCCCAGCCCGGTCGACCGGGGCTGAGTCAGCGGGCGGTGTCGGCGACGGCCTGGGCGAACACCTCGGAGCGGTGCTCGTAGTTGCGGAACCGTCCGTAACTGGGCGCGGCCGGGGAGAGCAGCACCACCCCGCCGGCCGGTGTCACCTCGCGGGACAGCCGGACCGCCGCCACCAGGTCGTCGACCAGTTCGGTACGCACCTTCGGCAGGCCGGCGAGCACCTCGACGATGCGGGCGCCGCTGTCCGGGATCCCGATCACGGTCAGCTCCCGCTCGGCCAGGTGCTCGGCCAGCGGCGTGTAGTCCAGACCTCGGTCGTTGCCCCCGACGATCACCGTCAACGGCCGCCCGTCGTACGCGGCGATGGCGTGCATGGCCGCGTACGGGCTGGTGGCCAGGGTGTCGTCGACGAACGTCAACCCGGACGGGTCGGTGATCTCGGTGAGCCGGTGGGCCAACCCCTGGAACTCGGCGACGGCGACGGCGAGGTGGTCCTTGCCGGCCAGCACGTCCTCGCCGAGCGCGTCCAGCACGGCGAGCGCGACGCAGAGGTTGCCCTCGTTGTGCCGGCCGACCAGCGGCAGCACGGCGCGCGGGAAGAGCGGCTGGTCGCCGACGTGGAACCACTGCGTGCCGTCGGCGCCGGTGGCGACGTGGAAGGTGTCGGGGCGACCGGCCCGGATCGCCGGCAGCTCACCCAGCTCCGCGGCCAGCCGGGGGTCGGCACCGTTGACCACGATCGTCTGCGGGTCGTGGGCCAGCAGGTTCAGTTTGTCCCGGTAGTACTCCCGCTCCCCACCGTGCGCGTCCAGGTGCTCGGGGAACAGCGCGGTGACCACTGCCACCCGGGGCGAGTCGGTGAGGTCGCTGCACTGGTAGCTGGACAGCTCCAGCACGTACAGCTCCGCCTCCGGCAGGTCCAGGGTCGGCACCCCGATGTTGCCGCCGAAGACGTTGGGCCGGCCCATCGCGGTGAGCAGGTGACTGATCAGGCTGGAGGTGGTGCTCTTGCCCTTGCTGCCGGTGACCCCCACGGTGCGCGCGGCGTGGTCGGCCATCCACAGCGCGGTGCCCTGGGTCACCATGATCCCGCGTCGGCGCAGCTCGACCAGCCACGGGTGGGTCTGCGGCACGCCCGGGGAACGGACCACCACGTCCGCGGCGGCCAGCCGTTCGAAGCCCGCCTCACCGGTGACCAGCGGCGCCGCCTCGGCCAGCGGACCGTCCCAGGGCAGCGACAGGAAGTTCGCGCTGTCGTCGACGGCGACCAGCTCGGCCGGACCGTGCGCGGCGATGGCGGTCACAGCGGCCCGGCCCTCCCGGCCGGTGCCCCAGACGGCGACGGAACGACCGCGCAGGTCAGAAAGGCGCACGAGGATCTCCTCGGGGGTCACGGCGGCGGCGGGCAGGGCCCGGTCCGGACACGGCCGGACGAACCAGGGCCTAGTATGGCGTGTGCCCAACGAGCAGCTCCGGCGGATGGACGCCTTCACCTTCCCGTCCTACTCGATCGACTTCGCCACCGGCGAGGTGTTGTTCGACTACGCCCTGACCGGCCCGGCCGGTGAGCAGCGGTTCACCGAGGTGATCACGCTTCCACTGCCGGCGGAGCCGCCGTCCGACGAGACGGTGGCGACCCTCAACCGGGTGCTGGAGGTGCTGCACCTCGTCGCCGGGGTCAGTTACTACAAGGCCGCCGCGCCGCCCCGACTCGTGCTGCCGGCGCCGCTGGGCGCGGCCACCGTCGACTACGTCACGGCCATCTACACCAAGGGCCTCGCCGAGTACGCGTACCGCAACCAGCTGCCGCACGTGCTCCAGCTGCGCCCGGAGGTGCCGGCCGGCACCCCGGAGTCGTCCCGGGTGTACGACGACTCGGACCGTCGCCCGCTCTCGGCGGTCGGCGGCGGCAAGGACTCGATCGTCAGCCTGGAGGCGCTGCGCCGCGCCGAGCTGGACCCGGTGCCGTTCTCGGTCAACCCGAACCATGTGATCGTCGCCGTCAACGAGGCGTCCGGGCTGGTCCCGCTGGCCGCCCGGCGGCGCATCGACCCGGTGCTGTTCGACCTGAACGCGGCGGGCGCGCTGAACGGGCACATCCCGGTCACCGCCATCAACTCGCTGATCGCGGTGGCCACCGCCGTGCTGCACGGGTTGGGCCCGGTGGTGATGTCCAACGAGCGTTCGGCGTCCGACCCGAACCTGGTCTGGAACGGCCATGAGATCAACCACCAGTGGTCCAAGGGCGTCGAGGCGGAGGGGCTGCTGCGGGCGTCGCTGGCCGAGCACGCGGGCCTGACCGAACCGTACTTCTCGCTGCTGCGGTCGCTGTCCGAGCTGCACATCGCCCGGCTGTTCGCCGAGTTCACCCGGTACGACGACGTGGTGACCAGCTGCAACCAGGCGTTCAAGCTACGCGACGCGAGTGAGCGCTGGTGCCGTGACTGCCCGAAGTGCCGGTTCGTCTTCCTGGCCATGGCGCCGTTCATGCCACGGGAACGGGTCACCCACATCTTCGGCGGTGACCTGCTGGCCGACGAGTCGCAGATCCCCGGCTATCGCGAGCTGCTGGGCGTGGACGGGCACAAGCCGTTCGAGTGCGTGGGCGAGGTCGAGGAGTCGGTGGTGGCCCTCGGCCTGCTCGCCGAGCAGGACCAGTGGCGCGACGCTCCGGTGATCCAGGCCCTGGTGGACGCGGTGCCGGCGACGGCTTGGTCCGCGGTGGCCACGTCCGACGTCTTCACCCCCGGCGGCCCCAACCACATCCCCCCCACCTACGCAAAAGCCCTGAACCAACTTATGTGACGCGCTAGACGTTCAGGCCCGCGCTCCGGCCCCGCGCCGGTGTTGCGAGCCCTCCCCCCGCCGTGGGTCGCATGATCGCGGCGGCTGGCCGGTGGAGTGTGTGTGGCGCTGCGCCTTTGGAGCTGATGTCGTAAACGAATCGAGCGAGGCAGGCCGAGCCCCGGCCGGGACACGCCAAGCCCAGCACGTCAGGGCGGCCCATGGTCGAGCGGACCAGGGCCGGCCCAGGACCGGACCGGACCCAGGGCCGAACCAGGACCGGGCCGGACCCAAGGCCGAACCAGGACCGGGCCGGACCCAGGGCCCAACCGAAGTCAGCGCCCCGCCGAGTAAGGCCAGGGGATGATTCGTTTACGACATCAGCTCCAAAGCGTGCCCGACCCAGACGTTCACCCCGACGCCGAGCCGTCCGCCGCCGCCGAATCGGCAACACAAGGAGCCACGTCAGGGCGCTCGGACCGCTTCCAGGGCCAGGAGAGCTACGTGGAGCGACAGGGCGGCCTCTACCGAGTCGAGGTCCACGTCGAGGATCCGGGCGATGCGGGCCAGGCGTTCGTAGAAGGCCGGTCGGGACAGGTGGGCGACGGCGGCCGCGGCGGACTTGTTACGACCCTGCTCCAGGTAGGCGCGCAGGGTGTCGAGCAGCTGCTCCCGGGGGTGCCGGGCGTCGTACTCCAGCAGCGTCCCGAGTTCGCGTTCGACGAAGGTCTGCAACCGGGGCTCGTCGCGCAGCAGGTGCAACAACCCCGCCAGACCGACGTGGGGTAGCCGGAAGATCGGCAGGTCGCGCCGGTCCCGGCGGGCCGCCTCGGCGATCTGCCGCGCCTCGACGAGTGACCTCCGGGCCTCCCGCAGGCTCCCCACACCCGATCCGGCGGCGACGATCACGGCAGCCGGGCCGGCACCCCGGGCCGGGTCGACACCGGCGGTGGACGCGCGGCCGGTGCCGGCGTCGAGGCGTACCCGATGAAGGGCGCTGGCGAACGCGGACAGCGCGCGGTCCTCGGCGGCCGGGTCCGGTAGGGCCAGCAGCGCGCCCACCGAGTAATCGTCGACGGCGCTGGTCAGTGCGGTCAGCTTCGCCTCCCGCACCGCCTGCCCGACCGCCTCGGCGAGATCCCGCAGCCGGGCCTGGGCGGCCTCGGGGCCGACCTCCCCGGCGGCGTCGTCGGCGCGGTGCCGGACCATCACGCCGACCAGGTGACGCCGGTCGAGCACCACGCCGAGCGCCTTGGCGCGCAGCCCCACCTCGTCCACCGGCCGGGAGTGGTCGAGCAGCGCGGTGAGCAGGGTGCGGTGGATCTGCCGTTCCAGGCCCTCCGCGTCGCGGCGGATCAGCCGGCCCAACGCGAGGGTGGACGCGGCCCGCTCGATCAGGATGGTGAGCCGGGTGGGTGGGCCGGCGGTCGGTTCGCCGGCCTGGGCGCTGGGCACGTCCCCGCTGGCCGGCCAGCGCAGCAGCAGCCGACCCCAGTCCTGCCCCCGGGCGCCGACGGTGGTCACCAGCCAGCCGCTGTCCAGGTCGTACGCGGTCCGCCCGGCCGGGCGGATCCGGCGAGAGTGCTGCTCCCAGCCGTCGAGCAGCAGTTCGGCGCTCTCGCCCGCCGGGTCGTACCCGAGCACCTGCCGGGACAGGTTCTCCAGCACGACCGGGCAACCCGACAGCTCGGCGGCCTGCCTGATCACCTCGGCGGTGTCGGCACCTTCGACGGAGAGGTCGTTGAACCGTTGGTGGATCTCCTCGGTGGCGCGCAGCACGGTGAGCTGCGCGTCGACGATCAGCGCGTGCACCGCCTCGGTGATCCGGACGACCGGGGTGGCCCGGCGCAGCTCCACCAGCGGCAGCCCGCGCCGGTCGGCGGCGGCGGCCATCACCCGGGGCACCCCGCTGAGGTAGCGGCGGCCCAGCTCGACGACGAGCCCGGACACGCCGACGTCGGCGAGGTCGCCGATGAACGCGCGCAACCCGGCGTCGTCCGCGGGCAGGCCGATGCCGGTGGTGAGCACCAGTTCACCGCCGCCGAGCAGGGTGGCGATGTCCGGCACCTCGGCCACGTGCACCCAGCGGACGGGTCGGTCCAGCCCGTCGTCCCCGGCGACCACGCGCGGCGCGCCGTGGCGGACCGGGTCCAGGGCGAGGACCTCACGGACGGTAGGGAACACGGCCGACACGCTACCGTCCGTGACGCCGGAACTCGACTTGCCGCCGCGGGCCGGGCCCGCCGGGCTCAGTCGACGCCGAACTCCATCGCGGCGCGGTCGAGCGCCTCGTCCTCCGGCGAGGCGACGCCCCGGGAGGCGATGGCTTCCGCGCCGCCCTGGGGCATGGCACCGATCAGGCCGGTCGAGGCGGCCTGCGCGGCCCCGATCATGCGCTGCGGGTTACCGCCGCCGACCAGGCCGAGGGAGGCGTACTGCTCCAGCTTCGACCGCGAGTCGGCGATGTCCAGGTTGCGCATGGTGAGCTGGCCGATCCGGTCCGACGGGCCGAACGCCGAGTCCTCGGTACGCTCCATCGACAGCTTGTCCGGGTGGTAGCTGAACGACGGGCCGGTGGTGTCCAGGATCGAGTAGTCCTCGCCCCGGCGCAGCCGCAGCGTCACCTCGCCGGTGACCGCCGTGCCGACCCACCGTTGCAGCGACTCGCGCAGCATCAGGGCCTGCGGGTCCAGCCAGCGGCCCTCGTACATCAGCCGACCGAGGCGGCGACCCTCGTTGTGGTAGTTCGCCAGGGTGTCCTCGTTGTGGATGGCGTTGACCAGCCGCTCGTACGCGTAGTGCAGCAGCGCCATGCCGGGCGCCTCGTAGATGCCCCGGCTCTTGGCCTCGATGATCCGGTTCTCGATCTGGTCCGACATGCCCAGGCCGTGCCGGCCGCCGATGGCGTTGGCCTCCAGCACCAGGTCGACGGCGCTGCCGAACTCCTTGCCGTTGATGGTGACCGGGCGGCCCTGGTCGAAGCCGACGGTGACGTCCTCGGTCGGGATCTCCACCGACGGGTCCCAGAACCGGACGCCCATGATCGGGTTGACGGTCTCGATGCCCGTGTCGAGGTGCTCCAGGGTCTTCGCCTCGTGCGTGGCGCCCCAGATGTTGGCGTCGGTCGAGTACGCCTTCTCGGTGCTGTCCCGGTAGGGCAGGCCGCGCTCCAGCAGCCACTCGGACATCTCCTTACGCCCACCCAACTCGGTGACGAAGGCGGTGTCGAGCCACGGCTTGTAGATGCGCAGCATCGGGTTGGCCAGCAGGCCGTAGCGGTAGAACCGCTCGATGTCGTTGCCCTTGAAGGTCGAGCCGTCGCCCCAGATCTGGACGTCGTCGGCGACCATCGCGCGCACCAGCAGGGTGCCGGTCACGGCCCGGCCCAGCGGGGTGGTGTTGAAGTACGCCCGCCCGGCGGTGCGGATGTGGAAGGCGCCGCAGGTCAGCGCGGCCAGGCCCTCCTCGACCAGGGCGGCGCGGCAGTCGACCAGGCGGCCGAGTTCGGCGCCGTAGCTGAGCGCGCGACCGGGCACCGACGCGATGTCGGGCTCGTCGTACTGGCCGATGTCGGCGGTGTAGGCGCAGGGAATCGCGCCCTTGTCGCGCATCCACGCGACCGCGACGGAGGTGTCGAGGCCGCCGGAGAAGGCGATGCCGACACGTTCGCCCGTGGGCAGGGAGGTGAGAACCTTGGACACGGGGAAAATTATGCAATAGAACGCATGGCCATGCAAGCCGAAGGGTCTACTCGCCGCCGAAGGGCGGGTCGTCGCGGCCCAGCTCCCAGAACGCCACCGCCGCCGCGGCGGCGACGTTCAACGAGTCGACGCCACGGCGCATCGGGACGACCACCCGCACGTCGCTGGCGGCCTGGGCCGCCGCGGTGAGGCCGGGCCCCTCCGCGCCGAGCAGCAACGCCGCCCGCTCCCGCTGCGCCGGGGTCAACAGCTGGATCGGTACGGCGTCCGGCGCGGGCGTCATGGCGAGCACCGTGAAGCCGGCCTCCCGCACCTGGTCCAGGCCCCCGGGCCAGCTGTCGAGCTTCGCGTACGGCATCGCGAAGACCTCACCCATGCTGACCCGGACGCTGCGCCGGTACAGCGGGTCGGCGCAGGTCGGCGAGAGCAGCACCGCGTCGACACCGAGCGCGGCAGCCCCCCGGAAGATCGCGCCCAGGTTGGTGTGGTTGTTCACGTCCTCCAGGACGACGACCCGGCGCGCGGTGGCGAGCACCTCGGCCGCCGTCGGCAGCGGCCGGCGGTGGAACGACGCCAGCACCCCCCGGTGTACGTGGAAGCCGGTGGCCCGTTGCAGCACGTCCTGGGTGGCGGCGTAGACCGGTGCGTCGCCGGTGTCCAGGTCGGCGAGCTGGTCGATCCGCTTGGCGTCGACCAGGTACGACCGGGCCGGGTAGCCCGCGCGCAGCGCCCGGCGCAGCACCAACTCCCCCTCGGCGATGAACAGGCCGTGCGGTGGCTCCCAGCGGGTGCGCAGCTCGACGTCGGTGAGCGCCCGGTAGTCGGCGATCCGGTCGTCGTCAGGGTCGGTGATCTGGTGTACGGGCACCGGACGATTCTGCCGGACGCGGGGCAGCGCGCTCCGACGCCCGCGCGGCGGGGTGTTTTGTCCGAAGAAGAAGGGGAATGACCGGCGGAGTATCGGACTCGACGGGAAGGACCAGCCAGGTGAGCGCAGACCACACGGCACCCGGCGAAGTGGGTGCCCTGCCCCGGCGCCCGACCGTCGCGGACCACATCGTGTCGCGGCTGTTCAGCTGGGGCGTACACCGCTACTTCGGCTATCCCGGCGACGGCATCAATGGCATGACCTCCGCGCTGCAACGCACCAACGGGCGGGCCCAGTTCATCCAGGTCCGCCACGAGGAGACCGCCGGCTTCGCCGCCTCCGCGCACGTCAAGTACGGCGGCGGCCCGCTGGGCTGCGCGCTGGTGACCAGCGGACCGGGCGCGATCCACCTGCTCAACGGCCTGTACGACGCGAAGCTCGACCACCAGCCGGTGATCGCCCTGGTCGGGCACACCGCGACCACCGCCGAGGGCGGCGGCTACTACCAGGAGGTGGACCTGCTCGCCCTCTACAAGGACGTGGCCGCCGCGTTCCTGGCCCAGCTCGACAACCCGGCGCAGGTACGCCACCTGGTCGACCGGGCGTGCCGGACGGCGCTGGCCCGGCGTACCGTCACCGCCCTGGTCCTGCCCCTGGACATCCAGGACGAGCCAGCCGTGCCCAACCCGCCGCACGCGCACGGCTACTACCAGACCAGCAACGCGCCGAGCAGCACGCCGACGGTGCCACCGGAGGCGGACGTACGCCGGGCGGCCGAGGTGCTGCGCGGCGGGCAGCGGGTGGCCATGCTGGTCGGCCAGGGTGCCCTCGGCGCGCGCGACGAGGTCCGCGAGATCGCTGACCGGCTCGGGGCCGGCGTGGCCACCGCGCTGCTCGGCTTCACCGCCGTCGACCATCGCGAGCCGTGGGTGACCGGCGCGATCGGGCTGCTCGGCACCCGACCCAGCTGGCAGCTGATGAACGGCTGCGACCGGCTGCTCATCGTGGGCAGCAACATGCCGTACTCGGAGTTCTACCCGCCGCCCGGACAGGCCCGCGCGGTGCAGATCGACCTGGACGGCACCCAGCTCGGGCTGCGGTACCCGACCGAGGTGAACCTGACCGGCGACGCCCGCCCCACCCTGCGGGCGCTGCTGAACGAGCTGGGCCCCGGCCCCGGGCCGACCGCCTGGCGGGCGGAGGTCGCCGAGGCCACCTCCGCGTGGCGCCGGGTGCAACGCGACCTGGCCGAGCAGAGCGCCGAACCGGTCAACCCGCAGTTGCTCTTCCACACCCTGAACGAACGGCTACCCGACGACGTGCTGCTCGCTGTCGACTGCGGCACCACCACCGCCTGGTACGCCCGGCACATCCAGGTACGCCCCGGGATGCTGGCCAGCCTGTCCGGCACGCTGCTGTCCATGGGCGGTGCCATGCCGTACGCGCTGAGCGCCAAGTTCGCCCACCCGGACCGACCGCTGGTCGCGTTGATCGGCGACGGCGCCATGCAGATGAACGGCGTCAACGAGCTGATCACCGTGGCGAAGTACTGGCGCAGTTGGGCAGACCCGCGCTTCGTGGTGCTCGTGCTCAACAACCGGGACCTGGCGTTCGTCAGCTGGGAACAGCGCTCCACCGAGGGGACGCCGATGTTCCCGGACAGTCAGCAGTTGCCGGACATCGCCTACCACCAGTGGGCGGAGGTGCTCGGGCTGCACGGCGAACTGATCGACTCACCGGAGCAGGTGCGCGACGTCTGGGACCGGGCGCTCACCGCCGACCGGCCAGTGGTGATCAACGCCCTGGTCGACCCGGCCGAGCTGATGCTGCCCCCGCACTTCACCGCCGAGCAGGCCCGCAACACCGCTGCGGCGGTGCTGCGCGGCGACACCGACTGGGCCGGCATCATCCGCCGCGGCCTCCCTGCCACCCTGGCCAGCTACCGCCCCCGCCGCCGCGAACGCTGAGGCGTCAGCCTCGGCGGTCCAGCCAGCGTTGCAGGGCTGAGCGGGGGTCCTGGGTGGGCTCCTGGCGGTCGGGGACCGCTGGGCGCTCCACCGGGCGGCGTGGGTCGCCGGCCAGTTCCTTGCTCGGTGCGGCGAACGCCTTCTCCGGCTGGCCCTTCACGGCGGTGGCGATGACCCGGGCGACCGCGTCGATCACCTTGGTCTGCACGGCCGACCCCACCGAGTCTGCCGGGTCGTCCGGGTTGGCGGCGATACCGGCCACCGCGACCTGCGGGGTGAAGCCGACGAACGTCTCGGTGGAGTTCTGCTCCGAGCTACCCGTCTTACCGGCCACCGGCCGGCCGTCGAGGATGTCGTTCACGCCGGTGGCGGTGCCGCCGTTGCACTGCCCGAACGCGGACTGCTGACCCACCGGGCAGCGCGCCGCGTCGGTCGCGGCGCGGGCGACGTCGGCGTCGAGAACGCGCTTGCAGGAGGGCTGCCCGACCGGCACCTTCGCACCGTCCGCGCCGGTCACCGAGACCACCGGCAGCGGCGTGCAGTAGGTGCCCTCGGCGGCCACCGTGGCGTACGCGTTGGCCAGGTCGAGGGGGGTGGTGGCGGCCACGCCGAGGGTGAACGAACCCCAGTTCTTGGCGTTGTCCTTGGCGAAGGCGGCGTCCGAGTCGGCACGGAAGGTGATGCCGAGCCGCTGCGCCATCTCGACCACCTTGTCCTGGCCGACCTGTTCGGCCAGCCAGACGAAGTAGGTGTTCACCGAGCGGCCGAAGCCGTCCCACATCATCCGGTACCCGTCCATCCAGTCCGGGTTGGCGTTCGCCGGGCACCAGCGGCCGTCACAGCTGCCCGGCCCTTCGGCGGCGTACCGGGTGGGCAGCTTGGCGGGAGCGTCGAAACCGGTGGAGAGGGTACGGCCCGACTCCAGCGCGGCGAGCATGGTGAACAGCTTGAACGTCGAACCCGCCTGGTACCCGTCGACGCTGGCGCCGCCGGAGATCAACGGGTTGACGGTGTGCGCGTAGTTCGCCTGCCCGGCCGGGTTGTCGGCGAGGCTGTAGTGCCGGTTGACCGCCATCGCCAGCACCCGCCCGGTGCCGGGCTGGACCGCCGCGATCGGCAGGGCGCGCTTGTTGTCGTAGGAGTAGACCTTGGTGGCCTGCTGCTGCGCGGTGGCCTGGATCTTCGGGTCCAGCGAGGTGACCACCGTGTAGCCGCCGGAGCGCAGCGCCTGCTCGCGCTCCGCGACGGTGGCCCCGAAGGCCGGTTGGGTCAGCCACCAGCGGCGCAGGTAGTCGCAGAAGTAGCCCCAGTCGTCGTGGCCCTGGGAGACGGCGGTGCAGCCGTTGGGCTGGGCGGTGGGGCGCAGGGCCAGCGGCTCGGCCTTGGCCTGGGCGGCCTGCGCGGCGGTGATCGCGTTGGTGGCGACCATCGAGTCCAGCACGTACGACCGGCGGGCCAGCGCCTGGTCCTTGTCCCCGTCGATCGGGCTGTACGCGTCCGGGGACTGCACCAGACCGGCCAGCAGTGCCGACTCGTTGAGGGTCAGCTGCGCCGGAGATTTGCCGAAGTACCGCTGGCTGGCCGCCGCGATCCCGTACGCACCGGAGCCGAAGTAGGCGATGTTCAGGTACCTGTCGAGGATCTCGTCCTTGCCGAGGCTCTTGTCCAGCGCGCTCGCGTACCGGATCTCCTGGATCTTGCGCCCGACGGTGGGGTCGGTCGCGGCGGCGCGCTCCTCGGCGGTGCGGGTGGGGTCGGTCTTCAGCACGTTACGGACGTACTGCATGGTCAGCGTCGAGCCGCCCTGTTCGGTGCCGCCGCCCTTGACGTTGGCCACCAGTGCCCGGGCGAGGCCGCGCAGGTCCGCGCCACCGTGGTCGTAGAAGCGCCGGTCCTCGGCCGCCACGATCGCCTCCCGCATCACCGGAGCGATCTCGGACAACGGGACGTCGGTGCGGTTCACGTCGTAGAACGTGGTGATCAGCGTCTTGCCGTCGTTGGCGTACAGGTACGAACGCTGCGGCGTGGCCGGGGTC
>NZ_JAGPXZ010000780.1:0-2753 GCF_018070305.1 Micromonospora sp. M51
GCCCAACCGCACCTCGACCTGGTCAGCCAGGCGGTGCTCTTCGAGGACGACGAGAAGCACCGCCGGATGACCGAGTTCCTGCAGCGCCGCCGGCCGCGCTGACCCCGTACCCGAAAACGGCCGCACCGGCGGGAAGCCGGTGCGGCCGTCGTGGGCCTCGGGTCCTGCTTACTGCCCGATCTGCACCCCGGCGTCGGCCAGGCCGCGGATCACCTGGGCGGACTCACCGAAACCGATGATCAGTACGGCGTCCGCACCGAACTCCTTGATCTCCTTCGCGCCGCCGCTGAAGTCGACCGGGGCCGCCTTCGCGTCGGCCGGCGGCTCGTACGTCAGCAGCTTGAGCCGGTCGTCGGGAATGCCCGCCTTGGCCAGCTCGTCGCGGACGGTGGCCTGCAGGCCCTCGCCGTAGGAGTCCTTGCGGGCGACGATGACGATCTTCTGGGACCCGTCGCGGAGGATCACGTCGGCCAGTGCCCGGCCCTGGAGGCTGTCCGGCGGGGCGGTGCGGAAGTAGAGGCCCTTGTCCTCCACGTCGGTCAGGCCGCTGTCGGTGTTGGACGGGGAGAAGAGGATCTTCCCGGCCTGCACCACGTCCGGCAGCACCTCCCGGGAGATACCCGAACCACCCGCGCCGATGATCACGCTGACGCCGTCCGTCACGTGCTTGGCCACCGTCGCCTTGGCCACCGCCGGGCTGGTGCCGTCGTCGCCGTCCTTCCACGTCACCGGCTTGCCCAGGGCGCCACCCGCGGCGTTGATCTCCTTGATCGCCAGCGCGGCGCCGGCGGCCATCGGGGGATAGGCGATCGCGAGGTCACCGGTCTTCGGCAGCAGGCCGCCCAGGACCAGCGGCTCCTGGTCGGGGTCCCCACCGGCGCGCTGCTTCTTCGGCCTCGGCGGCGTCTTGGTGCTCGCCGCCGACTCGATGCCGGCGCCGACGAACTCGGTCTTGCCGTCGTTGATCTGCTGCCCGTCGAAGGTCAGCGTGGCGTAGCTCGCGGTGGCCGGCTCGCCCTTGTCGGTGAACCCCGCCCGGGTCAGCGAGACGCTGCGGTACTCGATGTCCTGCCCGTTACGGGCCAACGCGAGACAGCTGGCGGGGTCCTCGCAGCGCTGCCCGTCGTTGGTCACACCGACGATCTGCTTGGCGATGTCCGCCGGGTTGGTGCTGCCGGCCAACTGCGCGGCGAGCACGGCGATCACCACCGCGTCGTACGTCTCGGCGGAGTAGAGGTAGTCCGTCAGCGCCGGATTGACGGCCCGTAGCCGGCTCTTGAAGTCGTCGGGCAGCGGGGTGAGCGGCGTGGTGCCCTTCATCCCGTCGACGAGGCTCGCCCGTTCCTTCAACTCGGCAGGATAGGAGTTGAGCATGTTGCCGTCCGTGCCGTAGAGGCGCACCTGTTGGGCGCTTGCCTCCTCGGGCTTGTCATCCCCGCAAGCGCTCGTGGCGAGCAGGATCGTCGCGCAGGCAGCCAGTGTGGCTACCCGCGAGCGGCGTGTTACGAACATGGGTCGTCCTTCCTCCGGCGAAGGTCCGCTGCGCACATTAGCGTGCCGAGGCCGGCGGCGGGACCGTGGAGGCGGCGTAATGCGCAGGTCGCTCGCATTGAACACGGACAGTGACGGTTGCTGGGGGACTTGACCACCCGTCCTACTGTGCGCTGAGTGACCGACCTACCACAGCAGACGTTCGATGACGCGGCCGCCGTGCTCCGTTCGGCGCTGACCGGCGATGGAGACGCGGTGGTGGGAGCGTTCGACGCGGTCGTCGACCGGGCCGGCCTGAGCGGCGCGTACGGGGTCGCCTGGTGCCTGGCGGCGACAATGCTCGGTGACGCGCCGGCGGCGAGCGGGGCGGCGCTCGACTTCCCGGGGATCGACCAGGCCGGGTACGACACCCGCTGGGTGGCCCGCTTCGTCAGTGCGTACGCGAATCAGGACGAACCCACCGGTGAGGCCCTGTTCGGCGCGGCGGCGGCGGATGGGCTGCTCCCGGACTGCCTGCTGACGCTTGCCGGCTCGACGATCGCCACCCTGCGCAGCCGCGCCGGCTGACGTGTCGGCCGGCCGCGGCGGGTGCGGCGTTGTCGGCGGGTCGGCCCGCCGCGACCGCGTGGGTCGGTCAGAACGCGTGGTACGCGATCAGCGGCTCGTACTCGTAGCGCAGGTTCTCGAAACGGACCCGGAAGTTGACGCCGTCCTTGACGTTGGTCGCCACCGTGATCCAGCCCGAGTTGGCCGGCAGGTAGGTCCAGTAGTTACAGGCGCTCGTCTTGTCCACGAAGATCACGCATGCTTCGGTGGCGTACACGCTCGCGTTGCGGACGTTGATGTCGCGACAGCGCGTCGTGGTGCGGTACTGACCCGCCGAGCCGCCGTAGCGGCCCGTCTCGAAGTACGACCGGACCGCCCCGCCGTAACAGGTGGCGAGCGGGGCGAACGCGTTCGGCCCGGAGCTGACCGGTGTGGTCGGTGTTGTCGGCTCCGCCCGGGCGGGCGTGCCGGCGGCGATCAGTGCGGTGGCGGTGGCGACGGCGAGCAGGCGAGCGGTCGGGGATGGCATTCGTTCCTCCGGAAACAGTTAACTGACCGTCCGTATAGGACTGATCATCTGATCGTGACGATGATACGTATCGATCGATTCCGGCGCGGCCCCGACGATGTCCGGCCGGTGTGGTAGCTCTGTAGGCATGTCCGAGGCCATCCTCAGCAAGGTGCGCAAGCTGCTGGCCCAGGCCGAGGATCCAGCC
>NZ_JAGPXZ010000781.1:0-2753 GCF_018070305.1 Micromonospora sp. M51
TCGTGTACGCGTACTCCAGGTGCTTCGGGTCGGCGAGGTCCACGTACGAGTGCTGGGCGGAGTTGAGCAGCAACGTCCGCCCGCTGGGCCGGGCCGGGTCCGCTGTGACCCGGGCGCAGTGGTACGCCGTCTCGATGTCGCACGGGTTGGGCGCCACGGTGCTCAGCCCCGCCCCGACCAGGCCGAGCACGGCCAGCGCGGCCCGGGCCCGGGCCGGACCGGGCAGCTCGGTGGGCTCCTGCCGGCGCAGGTACCAGCCGAGGCCGATGCCGACCAGCCCGAGCGCGAGCGCCAGGGCCAGCAGGATGACGGTGCTGGGCAGTGCGGCGACCAGCACGAACCCGGTGAGCAGGGTTGCGGTGATGCCGCCCAGGGTGCCGATCCCGGAGAGCCGACCGACCACCTGGCCGGTGCGGCGCAGGTCGGCGAGCTGGAGTTTCACCACCAACGGGGTGACCGCGGCCAGCAACGCGGCTGGCACGAACACCGCCAGCGCGACGAGCAGCAGGATGCCGCTGGCCGCACCACCGCGCAGCACCTCACCGGCGTACCGGACGACGGGCAGGGTGACAGCTGTGGCGATGCCGGCCAGCACCAACGCCGGCGCCAGCAGACCTCGTGGGTTGCGCCGGTCGGCGAGCCAACCGCCGGACCACGCCCCGTACGCGATCGCGGCCAACGCGATGCCGATCACCGAGCTGGTCACCTGAAGGGTCACCCCGACGTACGGGCCGACCAGGCGCAGCGCGACGGTCTCCAGCACCAGCACGGCACCGCTGGAGAGGAACACCAGGAAGGCGGCCAGGCCGTTGGGCAGCGCCCGGCCGGTTGTCGGCACGGGCGGGGCCGGGTGCGCTGGCAGGGCCGCTACGTCGGACGGTGGGGAGCTCATCGTCGCGATGGTACGCAGCGAAGCTGGTGCTTCGGGTCAGTACATCGAGAGATGAACATGGTTCGTGTGGGACGCCGCCGGTGAGCCGCTACCACTGTACGAGCGCCACCCGGTGCCGGGATGCCAGATCTGCCGATACCAGATCACGTAGAGCACGCCCAGCCGGTCGGCGTTGCGCACGTGCCAGGCGGCCAGGCTGTCCCCGTACGCCTTGTCGCCGCCGGTCGCGTTCTTGTCCTCGAAGCCGTTCGTGGCGGCCGAGAAGTCGCAGGCCCTGCCCTTCGGGTGCTCGCCGCTGCCGCCGCTGCGCTTGCAGGAGACGTGCCGCTTGTAGCCGGCCGCCTGGGTCTGCTTGAGCGCGTTGAGGGTGCGCGGAGTGATGCACCCGGAGGTGGTCGGGTCCTTCACCGAGCAGGACTCCGACGGCCAGGACCCGTCGGAGTTGCGCGGCGCCGGCTTCGCCGAGGCGGAGCTGCCACCGCTGAAACCGTTGCTGCCGCCGGAGCTGACCTCGGCCAGCGCCTCCTCGGCTTCCTTCTTCTTCTTCGCCATCACCGCGAGCTGCTTCTGCTGCTCGCGGACCTCGGCGTCGATGGCGACCTTGGCCTGCTGCGCCTGCTGCCGAGCCTCGGTGAGGTCACGCAGCCGCTTGCTGTCCCGCTGGGCCATCAGGTCGAGGTCACCGGCGCGTTGCAGGAACGCCTCCGGCGTGGCGGTGTTGAGCAGCATCGAGACCGCGCTCAGCCGACCCACCCGGTACGACTGGGCGGCCACCTCACCCACCTGCGCGCTGAGCCCGACCAGCCGACCCTCCAGCGTCGTCAGCTCGCCGTTCAGCGCCGTCTGGCGACGCTTGGAATTGTCCAGTTTGGCCTTCGCCTCGATGTGCCCCCGGGCGGTCAGCTCCAGCGCGTCCTGCAGCTTCTTGCTGCCACCCTCACCCGGCTCCGCGTACGCGGGCGCAACGGCACCGCCGAGCACCAGCGCGACGGCGGCGAGCAGGGCGAACAGAGCGCGGCGACCGAGCCGCGGGCTGAGCCTGGTCCTGGGCACGAAAGCGTCCTTCCGTAGACCGCCGGCCCCCGATTGACACTGCACGCGACGCCGGTCGGCGGCCTGCTGGCGGAGACCGCCGGTCACGATACCGGACTGCGGGCCGGTGACCAGCCCCCTGACCCTCGGGCTGTCCCGATGTCGACGCAGCGTCCCAACGCGGTCGCGCAGCGCGCCGATCAGGTGGTGAGCAGCGCGTCGTGCACCTCGGCCCAGACCTGCTCGTTGGCCGCCACCAGCAGACCGCGGCCGTCGTCGGCGGGGTGGTAGTCGACGCCGTCGAACCGGCGGGCGACACCCCCGGCGGCGGCGGCCCGGACCAGCAGGGTGCCCGGGGCGTGATCCCAGGGCAGGGTGCGCCAGAAGAGGACGAACTGCTGCTCGCCGGTGAGGATGTCCAGGTACTCCCGACCGGCGCAGTGCAGGCCGGGCAGCAGCTCACCGAGCCGCTGACCGCCCGCGCGGACCCGGTCGCGGGTCTCCGGCGGCAGGAATTTGGTCATCGCCGCCCCGCGCAGCTCGCCGAGCGGCGGCACCGTGCTGTCGACGGGCCGACCGTTGAGCAGGGTGCCCTCGTCCGCCCACCCTGCGGCGAGCGGGTCGGCGAGCGGGTCGAGGATCCAACCGGCGGTCGGCCGACCGTCGCTCAGTAACGACACCATCAGGGCGAACGGGCGGCGACCGGCGGCGAAGTTGGCAGTACCGTCGACCGGGTCGACCAGCCAGACGTCCCCGCCGTCGCGCAGGTGCCGCAGCAACCCCGGGTCGTCGGCGACGCCCTCCTCACCGACCACCATCGAGCCCGGCC
>NZ_JAGPXZ010000782.1:0-2747 GCF_018070305.1 Micromonospora sp. M51
GGCCTGGTCTTCCCGCTGATCATCTCCACCATCGGCGTGCTGATCGCGATCGTCGGTGTCTTCATCACCCGGCTGCGCGCGACCGACCGCAACGCCCTGACCGCGATCAACCGGGCCTTCTACCTGTCGGCGGTGCTCTCCGCGGTGCTGGTGGCGATCGCCGCCTACGCGTACCTCCCGGCGACCTTCGGCGAGTTCGACAGCGGGCTTACCGACGCGCCCGGCAACCCCCGGCTGGTCGCCATCGGCGCGGTGGTCATCGGCATCGTGCTGGCCGCCGCGATCCAGGCGCTGACCGGCTACTTCACCGAGACCAACCGGCGCCCCGTGCAGGACATCGGCAAGAGCTCGCAGACCGGTGCGGCGACGGTGATCCTGGCCGGCATCAGCATCGGCCTGGAGTCGGCTGTCTACTCGGCTCTGCTGATCGGCGCCGGCGTCTTCGGGGCGTTCCTCCTCGGCGGCAGCTCCATCACGCTGTCGCTGTTCGCGGTGGCGCTGGCCGGCACCGGCCTGCTCACCACCGTCGGCGTGATCGTCGCGATGGACACCTTCGGGCCGATCTCCGACAACGCCCAGGGCATCGCCGAGATGTCCGGTGACCTCGACGAGCACGGCGCTCGCACGCTCACTGAGCTGGACGCGGTCGGCAACACCACCAAGGCGATCACCAAGGGCATCGCGATCGCCACTGCGGTGCTCGCCGCGACCGCGCTGTTCGGTTCGTACACCGACTCGCTCCGCAGCGCGTACGCGACGGCTGGCGTGGGCGACGTCGGGACGGAGATCCTCAACTCGCTGAACGTGGCGAACCCGCGCAACCTGGTCGGCCTGATCATCGGCGCGGCGGTGGTGTTCCTCTTCTCCGGGTTGGCCATCAACGCGGTGTCCCGCTCGGCCGGTGCCGTGGTGATGGAGGTCCGCCGGCAGTTCCGTGAGCTGCCCGGCATCATGGACGGCACCCAGCGCCCGGAGTACGGCAAGGTGGTCGACATCTGCACCCGGGACGCGCAGCGCGAGCTGATGACCCCCGGTCTGCTCGCCATCCTGGCGCCGATCGCTGTCGGCTTCGGCCTCGGGCCCGGCGCGCTCGCCGCGTACCTGGCCGGTGCGATCGGTGCCGGCACCCTGATGGCGGTGTTCCTGTCCAACTCCGGTGGGGCCTGGGACAACGCCAAGAAGCTGGTCGAGGACGGCGCGTACGGCGGCAAGGGCTCCGAGGCGCACGCCGCCACTGTCATCGGCGACACCGTCGGTGACCCGTTCAAGGACACCGCCGGCCCGGCGATCAACCCGCTGATCAAGGTGATGAACCTGGTCTCGCTGCTGATCGCGCCCGCCGTGGTGGCCTGGAGCGTCGGCGACGACCGCAACGTCGGCCTGCGCGTCAGCATCGCGCTGGTGGCGACGCTGATCATCGTGGCGTCGGTGGTGTTCAGCAAGCGCAAGGGCATCGCGATGTCCGACTCGGACGCCGATGGCAACACCGGCGCGGGCAGCACCGATCACCGTCCGGAGACGGTGAACGCCTGACCCAGGAACGGCCCGGTGCCACACCTGGCCAAAGGCCGTACGCTGCAACGCATGCGTACGTGCCGGGCGTCTGCCGCCGGAAAGCTCACGGTGGTCCTGGCCACGATCGTCGTCCTGGCCGGCTGCGGCGGCGGCCCCAGCCCACGGGCCTGGGCGGCCTCGGTCTGCGGCGCGCTCACCCCGTGGCGCTTGGAGATCAACAAGCTGACCAGCAGCACTGATGAGCAGATGACCGCGCAGACCACGCCGGCGCAGGCCAAGGAGAACCTGGTGCGGCTCTTCGACGGGGCGGAGCAGGCCAGCGAGGCCGCGCGCCGCAAGGGTGGAGAAGGCGGGCATCCCGGAGACCGACAACGGCGAGGCCATCTCCGTGGGTTTCCGCAGCTCGCTGGGGAAGATGCGGGACGCGTACGGCCGTGCCCGGGACACCATCGACGGCCTGGGCACCGGCGAGCCGACCGTCTTCTACGACGGCGTGCGGGCGGCGGTGGAGACGCTCAACAAGGAGTACGACGCCAGCGCGCTGGACACCAGCAAACTCAACTCCGAGGAGTTGAAACAGGCATTCGACGAGGTGCCGGAGTGTCGCTGAGCGGGCTCGGTGACACCGGGAAGGCGCAGCCGCCCCCGGCGCTGTTCCCCGCGCCCGAGTCCGACACGCCCACTCCCGGGCGACGCCGTGGCGGCGCGCCGCGGAACGGCCCGTCGCAACACGGCTCCCCAGTGAACGGCCCGGCCCCGGGTGACGACGCGGGCCGGCAACTTGTGTTCTTCGGCGCGGACGCTGCCGAACCGGCCGTCGCCGACCTCGCCGGGTTGCTCGCCGGGCCGGCTGAGGTGGTCCGGATGGGCGGCACCGCCCGGCTCTCGGTGCGGGTGGACGCCGCGTGGCGGGTGCACGTGCTCGTCGCCGAACTGGCGTCGCGCGGGCTGGCCGCCAGCTGGGAGCCGATCGAGGGCGAGCGACACGCCGTGCGTACGTCGTACACCCGGGTCTTGAAGCCGCTCGCGGCCGCCTGGCTGAACGGTTCGACGAAACGCCCGCCGGCGGCCTTCCACCTGACCGGCCGGCGGTTGCGGCTGTGGCTCGCCGCCGCCGGGACGCCGGAGCCTCCCGACTGTTACCTGTTGCGGCTGGGCCCCGACGACCAGGAGTGTTGGGAGTCGATCGGCGTCGCGCTCGCGGCGGCCGGGCTGGCCGGCGGTGACCCGCT
>NZ_JAGPXZ010000783.1:0-2745 GCF_018070305.1 Micromonospora sp. M51
CTCGAACTGCTTTCGCGGGGCCGCGCCGCCACCCGCCCGGCGGCCGCGAGCACCGCGGCCCCCGCGCTGCCGGCGGAGACCGTGACCGCGGCACGGCCGTGACCATCGGAGAACGGGCCGCCGGGTGCGCGAGGTGACCGGCCGGCCGCCGGCCGCGCCGGATGCCGGCGACCAGCAGGTACGCGGTATGGCCCGCGGCGGTGTGCTGAACCTGGCCAGCGCCGTGCTCAGCCAGGTGGCGCTCTTCCTGGTCATGCTGTTGCTGGCCCGGGCCCTGGGGGTACCCGAACTCGGCCGGTATGCCCAGGTCTACGCGGTGTTGTCGCTGCTGGGGTTGCTCTCGCTCTCCGGTTTCCGGGCCGGGCTGACCCGGTTCGTGGCGGTGCATCTCGCCGACGACGAGCCGGCCGCCCTCCGGGGCGCGATCCGGCTCGGGATCGGCTTCTCGGCGGCCGCGTCCACGGTGTTCGCCCTTGGTCTGGCGGTCGGCGCGCCGTGGCTCGCCGACGCCCAGCCCGACCCGCAGCTCACCACCGGGCTACGGCTGGTGGCGCTGTGCCTGCCCGCCTCGACGGTGTGCGAGGCAGCGCTCGCGGCCACCCGGGGCTGGCGCACCCAACGGGCCTACGCGCTCATCGGCCAGGTCTACGAGCCGGCCGCCCGGTTGGCGCTCACCGCGCTGGCACTCGCCCTGGGGGCGGGCCTGACCGGCGCGTTCTGGGCACTGGTGGTGGCGAGCTGGAGCGCCGCAGCGTTCGCCCTGGTGGCGCTCGCCCGGATGGTGCGCCGGGTGCCCGCCGCCCGGCCCGCGTACCGGCCGGGGGAGCTGTTCCGGTTCTCCACCGTCAGCTGGGTCTCCTCGCTGTCGTCCACCGGGCTGATCTGGGTGGACGCGTTGCTGCTCGGCTTCTTCGACTACGGTCCCGACGCGATCGGCGTCTACCACGTGGCGACCCGGCTGGTCACCATCGCGGTGTTCGTGCTGGCACCGGTCAACGCCTCGTTCGGTCCGCACCTGGCGCACCTCTACCACCAGGGTCGACTGGACGAGGTGCGCCGCATCTACCGGGTCGCCACCGGTTGGGTGCTGCGGTTGTCGCTGCCGGCCTTCGTGGCGTTACTGGTCTTCCCGGAGCAGTTGCTGCGGCTGGTCGGCGGGCCGGGCCTGGCCGGCGGCGCGGCGGTCACCGTGGTGCTGGCGCTCGGTCAGCTGGTCAACGCCGCGACCGGGCCCTGCGGGACGATGCTGAACATGTCCGGCCGGGTCTCGGTGAACCTGATGGACAACCTCGCCCCCCGGCGGCTCAACGGTCTGCTCAACCTCTGGCTCATCCCGGCGTACGGCATTCTCGGCGCGGCGGTGGCCTGGGCGGTGTCGCTGGCGGCGGTGAACGTCGCCCGGGTCTGGCAGGTGCGAGCGCAGGTGCACACGGTGCCGGTGACGGCGGGCATGGTCAAGGGCCTGGTCGCCGCGCTGGTCGCGATGGGTGTGGGGTTCGGTGTGCGCTGGCTGGTCGAGGGGTGGACCGCGCAACTCGTTGTCGGCCTCGCCGCGATCATGGTGGCGTACCTGGCCGTGGTGTTCGCCCTCGGGCTCAGTCGGGAGGACGTCATGGTGCTGCGCGCGGTGACCCGCCGAGGCGGTCGACGTGCCGCCGCCGACCCCGCCGAACCGGCCGACGGGGTGGGTGCCGCTGCGGGTGCCGGCCAGCGCGGGGCGCGCTCGTGAGCGGCGGCGCACGGCGTCAGGTCACCGACCGGCTGCGTCGGGGGGTGCGCACGGCACGGGCCTGGGGACGGGCGGCGCGACCGGGGGAGCCGGGACCGCTGCCGGACTTCCTGGTGATCGGCGCGCAGCGCTGCGGCACCACGTCGCTGTACCACCACCTCGCCGCGCATCCCCGGGTCCGGGTGCCCACCGGCAAGGAGTTGCAGTACTTCAGCGTCCACCACGCTCGGGGGGCGCGGTGGTACCGGGGGCACTTCCCGCGCCTCGCCCCGGGGGAGCGCACGTTCGAGGCGAGCCCCTACTACCTGTTCCATCCGAGCGTGCCGGCCCGGGTCGCGGCGGCCCTGCCGCAGGCCCGCTTCGTCGTCCTGCTGCGCGACCCGGTGCAGCGGGCCTACTCGCACTACCTGCACACCCGCTCGTACGGCGTCGAACCGCTTTCCTTCGCCGACGCGTTGGACGCCGAGGAGGAGCGGCTGGCGAGGGCGACGCGGCGCGGCCCGGACAGCCCGGCCGCGCACCGGGCGTTGCGTAACCACTCGTACGCTGCCCGGGGCCGCTACGCCGAGCAGCTGAACCGGTGGTTCGCGCACGTCCCCCGGGAGCGGATCCACGTTGCCCGGACCGAAGACCTGAACGCCGACCCGGCCGGCACGTACGGCGAGATCGTGCGCTTCCTCGGCCTGCCGGCCTTCACCCCGGAGGCGTTCACCCGGCACACCCGCCGGGTCGACCCGGGCGTCTCCGAGCTGACCCCGGCCCTGCGGGAGCGCCTGAGCGAGCAGTTCGCGCCGCACAACGCGCGCCTGGCCGCCCTGTTGGGCTGGCCCGACCCCTGGCTTGGACTAGGGCCTGTTTCATAAGAACTGGCCGGCCTGCGGCGGGCCCGGACGACGACCGGCGGCGTTGCGGTTTCGTCCGGATACGACACCGGTATCCGGACGAAACCGCGCCTTGTCGGATCGCCGCCCGGACTCCGCCTCGGCTCGGCCACCCTTATGAAACAGGCCCTAGCG
>NZ_JAGPXZ010000784.1:0-2732 GCF_018070305.1 Micromonospora sp. M51
GTGCTGGTCTGCCTGGTGGTCGGTCTGCACTTCTTCCCACTCGCGCCGCTACTGCGCGACCCGCTGCTTCGCCCGCTCGGTGGGGCGCTGTGCCTGGTGGCGGCGGCCGGGCTCGGCATCGCCCTCGCCTCGGCGGTCTCCGCCGGTCTGGTGGTCGGCGTCGGCGCGGGAGTGCTGCTGCTCGGTTACGCCGTGCAGGCGCTGGTCCGCGCGTACCGACCGGCCTGACCGGTGGCGGCCGTCGAGGTCGACCCGTTCGGATCGTTGGCAGCTCAGCAGCAACCGTTGCCGCGTGTCGTGCTGCTCAGCTGCCAACGATCGCCGCTCAGCGGGCTCTGGCCCAGGTGAGGAACCGGTCGCACAGTTGGTCGTGGTCGACCTGGCCGGCGAGGTCACCGGCCGCCTCGTGGTGCACAGTGGCGAGGTAGATGAGCAGGCTGATCCGGTCCTCGCGGTACTCGCCGAGCAGCGCCAGACGGGCCGGCGAGCAGGGCCACGCCGCACCGCAGACCCGGCAGCGCCAGGACGGCCGGGCCGCCACGTGCGGGCGGTACCGGGGCATCAGTGCCCGCCACCGTCATGAGTCGACCGGGTCAGTGGCACGAGGGAACCTCCGTCGGGTGGGTGGGAGCGCCCCGGATCGGGGGGTCACAGGGCGCTCCCGGCCTGGTTCCGCCCGCCGTCCGATCCCGTGAGCGGTTCCGCTGCGTGACAGTCTGCTGAGGATCCGACTACGGTGGGAGGTTCCGCACGCCGACGACCAGCGCGTACGGCGGCCGGCCCGGCACGGTACGAGGATGTACGGGGGTTGTCCGTGGAGAGTTCGTCCATGCTGGAGCACTTCGCCGAGGAACTGCGGCTGGCCCGGGCCGCCAGTGGCATGTCGCAGACGGCGCTGGCCGAGGCGCTGAGCTACTCCGGCGCGCTGGTCGCCAAGGTGGAGACGTCCGAGCGGCGGCCGAGTCTCGACTTCGCCCGCCGGTGTGACGCCGTGTTCTCAGCTGACGGTCGGTTCGAACGCATCCAGCGGCGGATCAGCCGCGAGGCCGTGGTGCCGTGGTTCCGCGACTGGGCCGCCATCGAGCAGGAGACAACCGCACTGCGCTCGTTCGAGCCGCTGTGTGTGCCAGGTCTGTTGCAGACCCAGGGGTACGCCCGCGCCCTACTGACCGGCGGCGGGTTGTTCGCGCCGGACGAGGTCGAGCAGCAGGTGGCGACCCGGCTGGACCGTCAGGGACTGCTCACCCGCGACCGGCCCCCACTGCTCACAGCCGTGATCGATGAGCACGTGCTGCGCCGCTCGGTTGGTGGGCCGGCAGTGATGGTCGAGCAAATTCAGCACCTCGTGAAGCTTGGTTCGGCGTTTCCCAGGGTCCGAATTCAGGTGGTGCCAACCGCTGCCGGTGCTTACGTTGGGCTCGGGGGCCCCTTTGTGATCGCTACCTCGACGCAGGGGGAGGACCTCGTTTACCTCGCCGGACAGCGCCATGGGCAGGTGATCGACCGAGTCGAGTACATCCGGCAGATGGTCGAGGTGTGGGAGTCGATCCGCGGTGAGGCACTATCGCACAGGCAGTCCCTCGATCTGATGGCGGAAGTAGCGGAGACATGGATTTGACCGGCGCCCGGTGGCGCAAGACCGTCCGTAGCGGCCCGGATGGCGGCAACTGTGTGGAGGTTGCCGACAACATTCCTGGTGTGGTCGCCGTTCGCGACTCCAAGGACCCGGGCGGCCCGGTGCTCGTCTTCACGCCTGGCGCGTGGCGGGCGTTCGTCGGGTCCGACCCCGTCGGCCGGTAGGTGGCGGTCGTCGCTCCGATCGGTTCCGCGGCCGAACTCGGGTGGACGCTGGCCGGGGGGAGTTCCCGATGCCGGTCGACGCCGTCGGCACCGACCCGTCTCGGGTGCGGGTCGCCCCGCTGATCGACTCGACTTTCAGAAAGTCGGGCCGACTCGCGGCCGTTGACACCCCGACTTCTTGAAACCCGAGTTGATCAACGAGCGGGCCTCGGGTGGCGCGCGGCGAAACCCGGGCGACACGTCGGCGGACCCGTCGTAGGGTGACCGGCGGTCTGTCGTACCCCAGGGGTAGACAGGTCGTGGTGGACGACGCGGTGGGCGGGGTGATCGGGTGAGTGTGGCGGGATCGGCGCGGTTCCCCTGGGTGCCGGCGTACGCGGTGTTCGAGCACTATCTGGTGGGTCTGCGACGCACCTGGCGGGCCGGGGTGTTCTCCTCGTTCCTGCTGCCGGTGCTGACCGTGCTCGGCTTCGGGCTGGGCGTCGGCGCCTACATCGACCAGGGCGTCGGCGGGGTGCGTTACCTCGACTGGCTGGTCCCCGGGCTGATCGCCTCGACCGCGCTCCAGGTGACCGTCGGCGACTCCACCTGGCCGGTGTTCAGCAACTTCCAGTGGGTCAAGACCTACTTCGCGCAGGGCGCTTCGCCGCTGCGGGTGGGTGACATCGTGGCCGGGCACCTGGCTTTCGTGCTGTTCCGGGTGCTCACCACCATCGCGGCGTTCCTGCTGGTCACCGGGGTGTTCGGGGCGTTGCGCTCGCCGTGGGCGGTGGCCACCCTGCCGGTGGTGGCGTTGCTCGGGCTGGCCGTCGCCGCGCCGACCTTCGCGTACGCCGCGTCGGTGTCGAGCGACAACTGGCTGGCGATGCTGTTCCGGTTCGCGGTCATTCCGATGACGCTCTTCGCCGGGGTGTTCTTCCCGGTCGAGTCGT
>NZ_JAGPXZ010000785.1:0-2729 GCF_018070305.1 Micromonospora sp. M51
CGCCGAGATGCTGCGCGAGTCCCGTTTCGACCTCGACCGGCCGATGACCGGCGTCGAGATCGAGCTGAATCTCGTCGACGAGGCGTCGAACCCGGCGATGCGCAACGCCGACGTGCTGGCGGCCATCGCCGATGAGAGCTTCCAGACCGAGCTGGGCCAGTTCAACATCGAGATCAACGTGCCGCCGCGCCGGCTGACCGGCACCGGCACCGCCGAGTTCGAGGAGTACGTGCGGGCCAGCCTCAACGCCGCCGAGGTGAAGGCCCGGGCGATCGGCGCGCACATGGTCATGATCGGCATCCTGCCGACGTTGCGCCCCGAGCACCTGACCGCCGAGACGCTGTCGGCCAATCCACGCTACAAGCTGCTCAACGAGCAGATCTTCGCGGCCCGCGGTGAGGATCTGCCGATCGCCATCAGTGGGGTGGAACGCCTGGCGGTCACCGCCGACACGATCACCCCGGAGGCGGCCTGCACCAGCACCCAGTTCCACCTGCAGGTCAGTCCGGCCCAGTTTGCCGACTACTGGAACGCCGCGCAGGCGGTGGCCGGCATCCAGGTCGCTGTCGGCGCGAACTCGCCGCTGTTCTTCGGCCGGGAGCTGTGGCGCGAGACCCGCATTCCGCTGTTCCAGCAGGCCACCGACACCCGGTCGGAAGAGATCAAAGCCCAGGGGGTACGCCCCCGCGTCTGGTTCGGCGAACGCTGGATCACCAGCGTGTTCGACCTGTTCGAGGAGAACGTGCGCTACTTCCCGGCGCTGCTTCCGGTCTGCGACCCGGAGGACCCGGCGCAGGCGCTCGCGGCCGGCGAGGTGCCCAATCTGGCCGAGCTGCGCCTGCACAACGGCACCGTCTACCGGTGGAACCGCCCGGTGTACGACGTGTCGCGTGGTCGTCCGCACCTGCGGGTGGAGAATCGGGTGCTGCCAGCCGGGCCGACCGTGCTGGACACCGTCGCCAACGGCGCCTTCTACTTCGGGTTGGTGCGCGCCCTCGCCGAGTCGGACCGGCCACTGTGGTCGCAGATGTCGTTCAGCGCCGCCGAGGAGAACTTCACCAGTTGCGCCCGGCACGGCATCGACGCGCAGGTCTTCTGGCCCGGTCTGGGCTACCTGCCGGTCACCGAGCTCGTGCTGCGCCGGTTGCTGCCGATGGCGCACCACGGCCTGGACCGGTGGGGGCTCGACCCGGGCGAGCGCGACCGATTGCTCGGCATCATCGAGCAGCGCTGCCTGACCGGCCGCAACGGGGCGACCTGGCAGGTGGAGACACTGCACCGGCTGGAGTCCGCCGACCACCTGGACCGGCCGGCGGCGCTGCGCGAGGTGGTCCGGCACTACGTGGACCTGATGCACAGCAACCGGCCGGTGCACGAGTGGCCGATCCCGTGAGCGCCCCGGGTGGCCCGATCGGCGCGGGGCTCAGCCGCGCGGGGTGGGAACACCGAAGAGATCGGTGATGCCACCGGGAAGCTGGGCGAACAGGTCGTGTCGCTCGTCGTCATTCAGCGCATCGGCGACGGTTCGCAACACCGCCTGGGCGTGCTGGCGCACCTGGTCCGCGTTCGCGACCTGCTCCCGGTCGCCGACGTGTTTGAGAAACTCACCGACGTCCCACCGGCGACCCTGGGGATTGCGGGTGACGGACGCGTCCAGCCCGTCCGGTAGCTGGGCCGCCAGGTTGTCGGCCTCCTGGCCGGCGAGCCGTTCACCGAGCACCGACAGGACGGCCTGGATGGACCGGACGGCCTCGTTCTCACCGAGGCCCGCGCGCTGTCGTACCGTGGCGATCATCTGCTCGTACTCCATGCCCCGCTCCTTCGGTCTCGTCGGCATGCCGTCAGGCGCGCCTGCGGACGAACGGGGCGAGTTCCCACGCTCTCTGGCCACAAACGGGTCACGCGCGGACCCGGACTTCCCGCCGTCGACGCGCGAGGCCTCGCAGGCCGCCGCGAACCGGACGACTCACCCGGTCACCGGCTGAGCCACGTCGGTGCCCTCCAATACCGGGGCACCGCGCGCCCGCCGGGGTGAACTCGGTCCCTTGTGGACCCCGCATCACACTGATGACTGTCGTAGGCTGGGGCAGCTCGCACATCGTCTGATCACGATGAGGGGACGCGCCGGTGACCGCTTCTGGAACAGACCGAGCCACGATCCAGGGGTCCGCGCGGGTCCCCGTGTCCCGTCGACGCATGCTGCGGATGGGAGCGGCGGCGGCCGGTGGCGCGGCGCTCGTCGGCTCGGCGGAGGCCGCGTCCGCGCAGACCGCGCCGGGTGGTGCGAAGCGCGTCCTGCGGGCGCCGGTGCTGTCACCCGGTGACCGGGTCCGGGTCGTGTCGCCCGGCGGCACCCCCAACCCCACCGCCATGGCCCGCGGCATCGAGATCCTGCGCGGCTGGGGCCTGGAGGTCGAGCTGGGCACGAACGTGTTCGCCAGGTACGGCTACCTCGCCGGCACCGACGCGCAGCGGCTGGCCGACCTGAACGCCGCACTCAACGACCCGGGGGTTCGTGCTGTCTTCGCCGCCCGTGGCGGGTACGGCACCCAGCGGATCGTCGACCAGATCGACGTGTCCGGTCTGCGCCGGGACCCTCGGGTGGTCGTCGGCTTCAGCGACATCACCAGCATCCAGGGCAAGCTCTGGCGTGAGATCGGCCTGGTCACCTTCTACGGCCCGATGGTCAACTGGAACGACGCCCGCACCGGCCCCGAGTCGGCCGAGGC
>NZ_JAGPXZ010000786.1:0-2728 GCF_018070305.1 Micromonospora sp. M51
GTCCAGGCGCGGGCAGAGCAGCACCGGCAGGGACGCCTGGCAGCTGCCGGCGATGCCGGGCAGCACGTCGACGATCCGCGCTCGGCCGGCCACCAGGTCGAGTTCGGCGACGACCATCCGACCGTCGTCGCCCCGCCGTACGCCGACCAGCGGGTCGTCGGCGTCGAGCACGGGCATCAGGCTCCACCCGCCCAGCTCGGTCCGTACCTGCCCGGTCGCCGCGTCCCGCACCGCGTACCCCCGGCCGGGCACTGCCATCAGCAGCCGGCCGGACCGGACGTCGGCCAGCACGTCCTGGCCCGGTTCCGACCAGCGCACCGCGCCGGTGGCCGGATCGAGCACCTGGAGGCCGCCGGTCTGCGGGACCGCGCAGAGCAGACCGCCGCAGTCGAGCACGTGCGACACCAGCGTCACCTCGGCCGTCCACAATGGTGCCAGGTCGGCCAGCGCGAAGCTCACCAGCCGGGTGCTGCCGGGCGGGACGAGCAGCAGCAGCTCGTTGACGACCTGCACCCGCTGGTACGCCGAACGGTCACCGGGCAGCGTGTCGATGCTGCGCAGCAGGTGGCCGCTGCCGGCGTCGTGCACCTGCACCTCGCCGGTCGGTTGCAGGAGCACGAAGCGGTCGACCTGGCCCGCCGGGTCGTGGTGGTAGGTGGGGTTGGCGGCCGGCGGAATCGGCACCGACCAGAGCACCCGGCCGGTGTCGGGCGCGACCCCGCTCACCGCGCCCGACCCGTCCTCCCGACCGTCGGTCAGCAGCAGCCCACCGTCCGCTGTCGGTTGCAGCGACCCCGGATGCTGCCAGCGTTGCCGGCCGGTCACGGCGTCGAAGGCGGTGGTCTGGAACACCCGGTTCGGGGCGCTGACCGCCGTGGCCAACACCAACCCCCGCTCGATGCGGACGTCGAGGTAGTCACCGGTGCGGGCCAGCGGCGCCTGCCACCGCCGTCGCACGGCGGCGCCGGCCGGTGCCGGCTGGGCGTACGCGCTCAGGTACCGGTCACCGTCGGGTATCGGCGGATCGACCACGAAGACGCTCTCCGCGGCCAGGTACGCCGTGGCCGTCCGGGACGCCGGCACCACACTCACCGTGCGCTGCGCCCACGGGGCGGCGGCGGCCAGCACCACCAGGCTGAGCAGCAGCACCGTCGCGCCCTGCAGCGGGCGAGCGGCGGCACGCGGGCCGCGGATCGACGGCGCCGACGGGGGCTCGTCCCGAATCTCACCCAGCTCGATGATCGACAACGACCGTCCTTCCGTCACCAGGTAAGGCTGGCCGACGGGTCACCGTCCGGCAAACCGACCGTCAGCGCACCGGCCCGGCAAAAGCGACGGAACCCCGCCTGTACGATGGCGCGTCGTGGCTGTGCCGGTGGTAGACCCTTCGCTGAATCCCCTGACCGACGCCGACCCGGCCGAGGTGGAGCCGACACGGCGGCCTCGGCGCCGTCCGGCCCGAACCGACCTGTTGGCCCTCGGAGCCTATGTGCTGCTGGGCGTCTTCGTCTGCCTCAACTACTGGGGTGACGTCAACGGCCGGGTCTCCTCGCACCTGCCCACCGATCACAGCTGGTTCGAGTGGTTGTTCGCGCACGGCGCGTACTCGGTGCGCCACCTGGAGAACCCGCTCTTCACGGCCCGGCAGAACGCCCCGGACGGGGTGAACATGATGGCCAACACCTCGCTGCTCGGGGTGACACTGCCGCTGGCCCCGCTGACCATGCTGCTCGGTCCCCAGGTGATGTACGCGCTCTATCTGGGTGCGGCGCTGGCGGCCACCGCCGGCACCGGGTACTGGATGCTCTCCCGCCACCTGGTGCGCTCCCGGGCGGCGGCGTTCGTCGGCGGCGCGTTCCTCGGCTTCGCGCCGGGAATCATCCACCACGCCAACGGCCAACCGAACTTCGTGTCCAATTTCCTGCTCCCGCTGATCGTGGTGCGGGTGCTCACCCTGGCCGAGCCGGGCCGGTGGCGGCGCAACGGGCTGGTGCTCGGGGCGCTGGTGGCGTACCAGATCTTCATCAACGAGGAGATGTTGCTGCTCACCGCGCTGGCCTGCCTGGTCATCGTGCTCGCGTACGCCGTGCAGCGGCCGCGGGCCACCCGGGCCGCCGCCGGCACGTTCCTGGCCGGGCTCGGCGTGGCCGGTGGGCTGGCCCTGGTGCTCACCGCATATCCGATCTGGTTCCAGTTCAACGGCCCGCAGTCCTACCGGGGCCTGCAGGGCGGCGTGTTCCACAACTGGGGCGAGGACCTGGTCGCCTTCGTCACCTTCGCTCGGGACACCTGGGCCGGTAACCCGGAGGTGGAGAAGACCATCGGCCTGACCGAGCAGAACACCTGGTTCGGTTGGCCGCTGGTGCTGCTCTCGCTGGTGGCTCTGGTGCTGCTGGTGCGCCGGTCGCTGGCCGCGCGGATCGTCGCGGTGCTCATCGTGGTGTTCAGCGTGGCCGCGATCGGGCCGTGGGTGCGTTTCAACGGTGTGGAGACCGACATTCGCGGCCCGTGGTCGTACGTGTCGGACGACCTGCCGCTGGTCGAGATGATGATGCCGACCCGGTTGACGCTGGTGGTCGCCGCCGCGGTGGGCGTCCTGCTCGCGTTGACCTGGGACGCCGCGTACCGGCAGGGACGCCCGGTGGCCGACCGGCCGAGGGTGCCGGCCCAGCGCGCGGGCGACGCGGCCCCGGCGGCGTCCGCCGACGAGCCGGCCGCGCCGGTCGCC
>NZ_JAGPXZ010000787.1:0-2725 GCF_018070305.1 Micromonospora sp. M51
GTACATGAGGACCGCGCCGACCAGCACGACCCGGGCGACGAACAGCGGGAACGACTCGACCGGCTGCTGGTAGCGGATCCGCGCCACGCGGGTGCGGAAGCCGCTGACCGCGTAGCCGGCCACGGCGATGGCGCCGATCAGCAACGTGAAGGCGTCGAAGCCCTCGCCGCCGAGCAGGCCGTTGAGGAAGCCCGCCGCGACCTGCTGGTACTCGGAGGGGAACGGCGACAGCGAGATGTTGTCGAGCACCCGCAGGGTGAGACCCCGGAACAGCAGCATGCCGGCCAGGGTCACGATGAAGGCCGGAATGCCGGCGTACGCCACCCAGAACCCGTGCCAGGCGCCTACCGCGACGCCGACGACAAGCGCCGCGACGACGCCGATCCACCAGGGATGGCCCTGCTGGATCACCAGGACGGCGGAGACCGCTCCGGTGAGCGCGACGACCGATCCGACCGACAGGTCGATGTGCCCGCCGATGATCAGGATGACCATGCCGATCGCGAGGACCAGGATGTACGAGTACTGGAGAACGATGTTGGTGATGTTGCCGGGGCTCAGCAACACCCCGTCGGTCAGGACCGCGAAGAGCGCGACGATGACGACCAGGGCGACGTAGATGCCGCTCTGCCGCAGGTTGTTCAACACCAGCGCGCGCAGGTCGTTCGTCCCGCTGTGCAGGGCTGCGGTGGGTGTGCTGTCCGGCGGCGTGGGGCGCTCCGTCGAAGGGGTCTTGATGCTGGTCATCCGACGAGCTCCTTGTCCTTGGTCATCAGCTCCATGAGGCTCTCCTGAGTCGCCTCGGCCACCGGCATCTCGCCGGTGATCCGGCCGGCGGCGAGGGTGTAGATGCGGTCGCACATTCCGAGCAGCTCCGGAAGCTCGGAGGAGATGACGATCACCGCCTTACCGGCCGCCACCAGCCGGTTGATGATCGTGTAGATCTCGTACTTGGCGCCGACGTCGATACCGCGGGTCGGTTCGTCGAGGATCAACACGTCCGGGTCGGTGAACAGCCACTTCGACAGCACCACCTTCTGCTGGTTGCCGCCGGAGAGCTTGCCGACCACCGCCATGACGCTCGGCGTACGGATGTTCATCTCCTTGCGGCTCGTCTCGGCAACCTTGATCTCCTCGTTGCCGTTCACCCAGCCCAGGCGGGACAGCCGGTCCAACGCGGCGGCGGACACGTTGCGCCGCACGTCGTCGATGAGGTTGAGCCCGTAGCGCTTGCGGTCCTCGGTGACGTAGGCGATGCCGTTGTCGATCGCCTCGGCGACCGTGCGGGCCTGTACCTCCCGCCCGTGGACGAAGAGCCGGCCCTGGATGTCGCGCCCGTCGGACCGACCGAACACGCTCATCGCCAGCTCGGTGCGACCGGCTCCCATGAGGCCCGCGATGCCGACGACCTCACCGGCGCGTACGGACAGGCCGACGCCCTCGACGACCATCCGGTCCTGGACCGGGTGCCGCACCGTCCAGTCCTCGATGCGCAGGACCTCGTCACCGGGGGACGACTCGCGGTCGGGGTAGAAGCTGTCCAGGTCGCGCCCGACCATGCCCCGGATGATCCGCTGCTGGTTCACGTCGTCGGCCGTCATGTCGAGGGTCTCCACCGCGCGCCCGTCGCGGATCACCGTGGTGGAGTCGGCGATGGCGGTGATCTCGTTGAGCTTGTGCGAGATCATGATGCAGGTGATGCCCTGCTCCTTGAGGGCCCGCAGCAGGTCGAGCAGGTGCGCCGAGTCGATGTCGTTGAGCGCGGCCGTCGGCTCGTCCAGGATGAGCAGGCGCACCTTCTTCGACAGCGCCTTGGCGATCTCCACCAGCTGCTGCTTGCCGACGCCGAGCTGGATGACCGGGGTGACCGGGTTCTCGTGCAGCCCGACGGATGCCAGCAGCTTCGCCGCTTCGGCGTTGGCGAAGTTCCAGTCGATGAGCCCGCTGCGGCCACGCCGCTCGTTGCCGAGGAAGATGTTCTCCGCGATCGACAGGTACGGCACCAGGGCGAGCTCCTGGTGGATGATGACGATGCCGTTGGCCTCGCTGTCGCGGATGCCGCGGAACTGCATCGGCTTGCCGTCGAAGAGAATCTCGCCGTCGTACGAGCCGGACGGGTAGACGCCGGACAGCACCTTCATCAGGGTGGACTTGCCGGCGCCGTTCTCACCGCAGATGGCGTGGATCTCGCCGCGGCGCACTGCGAGGGTGACGTCCTCCAGCGCGGTCACGCCGGGGAAGGTCTTGGTGATGCGACGCATCTCGAGGATGGTGTCGTCCATGGTCACTGTCCTCCGTCAGGTCTGGACGCGGTACACGCCCAGGCGTCGGGGCCCGCGGGATGACCGCGGGGCCCGACGAGTGGCTTACTTCTTGGCCTGACCGGCGGCGACCTCTTCCGCCGTCCAGTAGCCGGAGTCGATCAGCGTCGCCTTGATGTCGTCCTTGTAGACGGTCGCGATCGGCAGCAGGTACGCCGGGACGACCTTGACGCCGTTGTTGTACGTCTCGGTGTCGTTGGCCTGCGGCTGCTTCTTCTGCAGGAACGCCTCGGCCGCGTTCACGGCCTGCTCGGCCAGCAGTCGGGTGTCCTTGAAGACCGTGGAGCTCTGCACGCCGTCGTTGATCAGCTTGATCGAGGCGATCTCCGCGTCCTGGCCGGTCACGACCGGGAGCTTCTTCGCGCCCTTGCCGTAGCCGGCGTTCTGCAGGGCGGTGATGATGC
>NZ_JAGPXZ010000788.1:0-2724 GCF_018070305.1 Micromonospora sp. M51
GCTACGGGTGGCGTTCCTCGGCGAGTGGACCGCGCCGGTGCTGCTCCGGGCGGTGGCCCTGTTCGGCGAGCGGCACCCCGACTGTCGGGTGGAGGTGCACGAGGCACAGTTGTCCACCACCCGCTCCGGGCTGCTCGACGGCTCGACGGACGTGTTGATCGCCTCGTACCCGTTCGACGGGATGGCCACCGGCCCGGCGCTGCTTCGCGAGGATCGGGTGCTGGCGGTGGCGGCGGGTCACCCGCTCACCCGGGAACGGTCGGTGTCGTTGGAGGTGCTCGCCGACCACCCGGTGGTGCAGTACCCGAGCGTGACCTCGGCGGAGTTCAAGCGGGACCGCACCCCGGAGCGCACCCCCGGCGGCCGCCCGGTGCCGAAGGGACCCGCCGGGAACACCTTCTCCGAGATGCTGTCACTGGTCGCGCTGGGCCGGGGTGTGCTGCCGGTGGGCGAGCACACGCGGCGCTACTACCCGCGTCCCGACGTGGCGTACGTGCCCATCCACGACGCACCACCGATCGAACGGGGGCCGGTCTGGCTGCCCGGCAACACCACCACCCGCGTGCGCGAGTTCGTCCGCGCCGCGACCGACGCGAACCCCCGACGAGACACGCCGAGTGGGCGCTTACCCCCGCCGAGCTGACCCGGACGCTCGGGGTCCTCGCCCGGCTGGGCCCGTTGGCACCGGTTTTCTAGCCTGAACGGCATGGCGAACATCGCGTACGACCGCAAGGAGCAGGTCCAGCAGATCGAGAGTGGCCTCCTCGAAGGCGAGCAGATCATCGCCGTCTACGACGCCGTCGGCACCGGCACCGGGTTCATCGGGCTGACCGACCGCCGGGTGATCATCCAGGACCGCTCGTTCGTCGGGAAGCGGTTCGCGATCACCAGCATCCCGTACTCGAAGATCACCAGCGTGAGCGTGGTCAGCAACAAGTCGTGGGGTGGTTCGTTCTTCTCCACCGGCGCCATCGCCATCCACGTCGGCACGCACACCTACGAGGTGGAGTTCCGTGGCGCGCAGAAGAGCCACCACGTACACAACGTGATCCTGCACCACATCTCCTGACGGCACGTCCCGGCGTGGGCCCGGCTGGCGTAATTGCCTTGCCGGGCCCGCGGTGTCTCTGGTGTCCTCGGTCGACAGCCGCGCGAAGGGAGCAGCCGCCATGCCCGACACGACGAAGTCCCCCGAACCCACCGTCATCCGATCTGACGAATCGAGACTTCGTGAGCAGCATCGTTCCCCTGGCGCTGGGCGCCACTGACGCCAACCCCGGAGGCCGCTGATGTCGGTCTTCGACGATCCCGGCCTCTTCGGCCGGCTGTGGGCCGCCGACTACGACGACGGCGACACCAACCCTGACCCGGCCCCCGCCGTGGACTTCCTGGCCGACCTGGCCGACGGCGGCCCGGTTCTCGAACTGGCGATCGGCACCGGCCGGGTCGCGCTTCCGCTGGCCGAACGCGGCCTCGACGTGCACGGCGTCGAGGCGTCCGAGGAGATGCTCGCGCAACTGCGGGCGAAACCCGGCGGCGAGCGGATACCGGTGGTCGTCGCCGACATGGCGGACGTACCGGTGACCGGTGAGTTCCGGCTCGCGTACCTGGTCTTCAACACCCTGTTCAACCTGGTGGACGCCGAGCGGCAGGCGGACTGCTTCCGCAACGTCGCCCGGGTGCTGTCGCCCGGCGGCGCGTTCGTCGTCGAGACGTTCGTGCCCGACCCTCGCGGCTTCGACTCGGACGAGCAGGTGCAGGTGCGGGCCGTGACCGAGGATTCCGCGACGATCCGGCTGCACAGGTACGACCGGCCGGCGCAGCGGTTCATCCGGCAGACCATCACGTTCGACGCCGACGGTGTGCACCTGAAGCCGTTCGCCATGCGGTACGCCTGGCCACACCAGATCGACGAGATGGCGCAGCAGGCAGGGCTCCGGCTCACCGAGCGGTACGCCGACTGGCACCGGCGACCGTTCCAGGCCGACAGCCCGTCGCACATCTCCGTCTACCGGGCGGAGTAGCGGTTTGATCGACTCGGGTTCCGGAAAGTCGGGGTGTCATCGCCACGACGACACCCCGATTTCAAGGAACCCGAGTCGATCTCCCGCCGCCCGAAGGCGGCCATCGACTTGTCCTTCCCGGCCTCCCACGACGGCGGCCGCCCAGACCGGGGCGTGGCTGAGATCCGGCCACGTTCCGCCTTGGGCGGATTCTGCTGAGAGCAGGTTTTGCTGGTCTGCGAGGGCCGCACCGGGGTGAGCTGACGGCATGCCGTACGCCTCCCGATTCCCACGCTCCTCGCCGTACTGGCCGGTGGTCAGTCACCCTCAGCTCCGGCGCGTGCTGCCCGGGCTCGCCGTCTCCGCGTTGGGCGACGGGATGGCGGTTGTCGCGGTGTCCTGGCTCGCCATCCAACTCGTCCCGCATGATCAATGGGGCCCCTGGATCGCGGTGACCATGGCGGCGTACACACTGCCCAGCGCGGCCGGAACTGTCGTCTTCGGCCGGCTGCTGCGCGGTCGCGGCGGTGCCCAGCTCGCCGGGTGGGACGCGATCCTGCGGGCCACGGCACTCGCGGCGATCCCCGTCGCCTATCTCTTCGGTGCGCTCACCCATCGGGCTGTACGTCGTGCTGCTGGCCGCGTCCGCACTGCTGCACTCGTGGGGTTCCGCCGGGCGGTTCACACTGATCGCCGAACTGCTGCCGCAGCGACACCATCT
>NZ_JAGPXZ010000789.1:0-2722 GCF_018070305.1 Micromonospora sp. M51
GACGAGGTACGCGTCGACGGCGAGGAACTGCTGGAGGCGCGCTGGTTCACGCGGGCGCAGCTGCGGGACCGGGTGGCCTCGGGTCGTCAGCTCGGTCGGGTGGACGCGATCGACCACCGCCTCCTGGCGGACTGGCTCGCGGAGGGTTAGTCGGGCTCGCCCACCGGCGCCCGGGCTGGCCGACGGGCCGCCACCGCCATGATGGCGGTGACGACGACAGCCGTGCCCAGGGCGGCGAGAAGGAGACCGGGGACGGTGTGCGGCCGCAGCGTCGCGGTGACGGCCACCAGGCCGGCAATGCCCACCCACAACGGCGTCGCCGCCCACCGCGTGCCGGCCGCGAGCCGGTCGTTGAGCAGCACGAACGTCACCGCGTAGAGGGCGCCGACCGCCGCGAAGAGGGGCGCGTACCGGCCGAGGTGGTCGTAGTCGGGCCCACCGGCGAGGCGGAAGGCGAGCCCTCCGGCGAGCGCCGAGGCGAGCACCAGGACCAGGCCGCATCCGCCGGTCACCGCGAGCGCAACCGTTCGGCTGCGCCGGTCACCGCGGGCCAGCCGCGGTAGGGCGAGGACGGCGGCGACTTGCGGCGCCCAGAGCGCGCCCTTGCTCAGCACGGTGCCGACCGAGTACGCCCCGGCATCCGACGGGGGCAGCAGTTGCCGGGCCAGCAGCAGATCGGCGTAGGAGACGACGAGCATCGCCAGCGTCGCACCGCAGCCGGCGACAATCTGAGCGACGGCCAGCCGTGGGACGTCGGACTGTCGTCCGGGCTCGCGGGCGAGTCGGGCCAGCACCGGCGGGGCGAGCGCGGCGGTCAGCGCGCCGGCCGCCAGCGCGCCGGTCGGTCCCGCGCCGAGCAGCAGTCCGGCGATCACGCCGCCGTAGCGGCCGGCGGCGAGCACTGCCATCCCGACGGCGAGTCGTACGAAGCGCTGGCCACCCTGCAACTCGCCGAGGGACCGGGAGGAGAGCACGATCGCCGCTGTGCTGACCGCCAGCAGTGCGGGCATCTCGGCCGGAAGGTCCAGGGCGGTGACCAGCAGTGGCGTCGCCGCGATGAGGGCCCCCGCGCAGATGGCCGCGGTGATCGCGGTGAGCCGTCGAGTGTCGGAGGACCCGTGCCGGGCGTGGTGCACGGCGACGGCCAGTTGCAGACCGAGCCCGGGCACACCGGCGATGGCCACCAGACCGAGGGCGGCGGCGAGCGCGCTGAGGTCGGCCGGGTCGAGCCGCCGGGCGGCCAGCACCGGCACCACGTACGCCAGGCCGTTGACGAGTACGCCGGCCACCGTGACGCTGATCCCGGCCGCACCGAGACCGTTGTTCCGTCGGCCCGGCTCCTCCGTCTCCGCCGTCCGCTCTGTCGCCTTCGGACGGACGGGTCGCCGAAGGCTCACGTGATCTCCGAGAAGGTCGGACGCTGCCCGTCGGCCGGGCCGGTCGCCTGGTCCGGGCCGGTCGCCGGGTCGGGCTCGGCCGCGTCGGGCTCGGTCTGGTCGGGCTTCGCCGCGTCCGGTTTCGATTCCTCCGCGACCAGCGCAGTCGCCGCAACGGCCGAGGTCACGGCGGTCGGCGTGGTCCGGCGTACGGGTCGTCGACGGGCGGCGGTGGAGAGCCAGAGAGCACCCAGGGCGACGACGGTCGTGAGTTGCAGCAGGGCGTCGGTGTCGCGTTGCGTCGAATTCAGGTAGAGCCACCCGGCGAGCACCAGGAGCGCTCCCGGCAGCCAGGTCTCCACGGCCCGGCTGATCGTCCTGGCCCGACGTGGGTCAGCTGACCAGGGCAGGCGGCGTGGCCCGGGCACCGCCAGCATGAATCCGGCGGCGACCAGCAGGCCGCCGATGAGGCCGCTCCACAGCACCAACGCGCCGGCCCCGACCGCCAGCAGTGGCAGTGAGCGGGTGACCCGGCGTCTGCCACGCGGTAGGGCGCACGTCGAGGTTCGCCCGGTGGGCTGGCGGGCGGGCAGCACCGCGAGGAGGACCACCGCCGCCAGCAGGACGCCGCCGAGCAGAAGGCCCGCCCGGTACGTCGTGTCCGGGGCGAAGCGGAGTACCACCTCCCCGGAGGTGCCAGCGGGAAGAATCCAGCCCTGCTGCCATCCGTCCACCACCAGCGGCTTCAGCGTCCGCCCGCCGATGGTCGCCTCCCAGCCGGTGTTGGTGTTCTCCCGAACGGCGAGTACGCGGTCGACGGGGTGGTCGGCCACCCGTACCCGCCGCTCGGTGGCCGTCCAGGAGCCGACCTCGATGGCGCTGGCGACCGCCGCAGGGGTCGGCGTGGGCGTCCGCGGCACCAGGGCGACCCGAGTGGGCGAGGCGAGCTTGCTCGGTGTGGTCACGATGCGGTGCTCCCCGCGGCCCAGGTCGAGCTGTCGGGGCGTGTCCCGCCCGCACGGTGTCACCGCCATCTCGCGTAGTTCCAGCAGGTCGCGGAGTGTCCCGCGGAGCGTGGTGGTCACCCGGGACGCGCCGATCCGCAGCGTCGGACCCGACCCGCAGGCCAGCGTCACTGGTGCGTCGGGGCGCGGTTTGACCGTTGACGCTCCGGGCAGCACTGTCACCTCGCCGACCGCGACGGGCAGCTTCTCCGGCAACCGCAGCTTGTACGGGTCCGTGCTGGTGGCGGCCGGCTTGTCGAGGAACTGGATGGTGATCTCGTCGGTCCGCATCGGCGGGTCCAGGCGAAGGAGCCCGTCGTCGCCGAGCAGGCTGCTTCGGAA
>NZ_JAGPXZ010000079.1:0-13114 GCF_018070305.1 Micromonospora sp. M51
CGCGTCAACCGGTCGTGGCAAGCAGATGCTCCGCCAGAGCCAGGTCGAACGGTCGGGTGATTTTCACTGCGTACTCCGAGCCGGGCACGCAGCTCACCTCGACACCCTGCTTCTCGACCAGCCCGGCGTCGTCGGTGAGGGAGTCACCGGCAGCGGCGTGCGCGGCGCTGAGCACGGCCCGGCGGAAACCCTGCGGGGTCTGCACCGCCCGCAGGGCGGACCTGTCGACGGTGCCGAGCACCACCTCGCCGGCGCCGACCTCCTTGATGGTGTCGACGACCGGCAGGACCGGGATCACCGCGTCACGCCCGCTCCGGACCGCCGCCGCGACGGATTCGACAAGCTCGGGCGGGGTGAGCGCCCTGGCGGCATCGTGCACCAGGACGATCGTCGGGCCGGCCGGCACGGCGGCCAGCGCGGCGGCGACCGACGCCTGCCGTTCCGCCCCTCCGGGCACCACGATCACCGGCGCGACCGGGGCCAACAGCTCGCGGACGGTCTGCACCTCGGCGGTCGGCGCGGCCACCACGATGGTGTGCACGGAGGGCGCGGCAGCCAGTCGACGTACGGCGTGCACCAACAGCGGCTCACCGGCGAGCAGGCGCAGCGCCTTGGGTCGGCCGGGGCCGAGCCGTACGCCGGCACCCGCCGCGGGCACGAGGACCGCGACGTCACCGCGCGGATTGAGCTGCGCGGTCACGTCGCGGTCCTCGGTGGTTTCTTCACTACGAAGTGGGTACGACGATGCTGTGCGGACTAGGCCTCGGTGAGGACCTTGTCGAGCAGCGTCTCCGCCTCATCCTTGGTGCTCTTCTCAGCCAGCGCGACCTCGCCGACGAGAATGTCGCGGGCCTTGGCGAGCATCCGCTTCTCGCCCGCAGAGAGGCCCCGCTCCCGCTCCCGGCGCCACAGGTCACGCACGACCTCGGCGACCTTCAGCGGGTTGCCGGAAGCCAGCTTTTCCAGATTGGCCTTGTAACGCCGCGACCAGTTGGTCGGCTCCTCGGTGTGCGGAGCCCGCAGAACGTCGAAGACCTTCCCGAGGCCCTCTTCGCCGACCACCTCACGGACGCCCACGATCTCGGCGTTCTCGGCCGGCACCCGGACCGTCAGGTCACCCTGCGCGACCCTCAGGACGAGGTATTGCTTAGGCTCGCCCTTGATGACCCGAGTCTCGATTGCCTCGATGAGTGCGGCCCCGTGGTGGGGGTAAACAACGGTCTCGCCGACACTGAAAACCATAGGTTCGAAACCCCTTTCGCTGTGTCTAGGGTAACACGCTCAGGCACCGATGTCTCACCGATGTCCTGACCGTTGGCGCAGCTCAGGGGCCCTGTGAGAGGTCTTGCTTCAGCTTGACAGGCGGTCAAACCGATGGTTCGAACACGCTCCGTAACGCGCAAATGACTGCCCGGTACGGGTGAACAGAACGTCGAGATCAAGGGCTATGCGCTCCTCCCATGGTAGCCCGGCCAGCCGGACCGCGCCCAGATGTAGCGGGAGGAGCCCCCGGTGCGCGACCCTGGAGACCGAGCCGCACTCAGCTCTCGAGACGCTTCCAGGAGGTCCGATGGGCAAGCCGGACGCAGAAGGTAACGGGCCAGCCGACGGCCTGCCCGGCCTGCCTCCCGAATGGGGCCGGGTGGTGGTCCCCGACGACGCCTCCGCGCTGGCCGCCGAGGCGGCCCAGGTCCGCCGTGAGCTCCGTCGGGCCAGCGGCCTCCCCGGCGGTCACCGGGCTCTGGGGCTGCCGCTGCTGGTCCTGCTGGTGGCGGTCGTCACCACGCTGGCCGGCCTGCTGGTGGTCACCTGGCCCCGGGCCAACCGCGGCACGGAGCGCCCGAGCCCGACCCCCTACTCACCACCGGCCAGCCTGACCGGGCAGGCGCTGCCCGCACTGGACCTGGTCGACGCCCAGGACGCACCAGTGCCACTGCGCGGCCTGCTACCCGCCATGATCATCCTGTTGGACGGCTGCCCCTGCCCGGACCGGGTCAGCGAGGCCCTGGCAGCAGCACCCGCCGACGTCTCCGTGGTCACCGTCACCGCAGGGCGCAGCGCCCCGGCCGGGCCGACCACCCAGCGGCAGGCGCACGTCCTGGCCGACCCGGCCGGCGGGCTGCGCTCGTTCCTGGGTCAACCGGCCCGGCCCGGCACCGCCGCCGCCCTGCTTGTCGACAGGGCCGGCACAGTGACCCGAGTCCTGCCCGACCTGGGCACCGTCGAGTCCTACCGGAGCGACCTGAGCGCCCTCGCCGCCTGAGCGCCGGATCTAGCGGGGCAGCGCGACGAGCTGCACCTCGATGTCTATGGGCCGGTCGACGGCCGACAGCGACACCAGGAACGACCCGTTTTCGGGCAGCACCTCGGCAGTGGCGATCGTGCCGTCGCAGTCGATGCGCGACTCGCCGGCGATCCTGGCCCCGGCGCTCGTCACGACCATCGTGCCGAGCCGGGTGCACCGGTACTGGAGCAGGTAGCGGTCGGCGCCGTTGCCGGCCTGCCGGGTCACTTCCTGACCAGGAGCCAACTCCCGCTCCTCCCGCCAGATCGTCTCGTGGAACTGTGGCAGTTCACCAGCAGGGGAGAGCACTGCGGGGCCGCCCTCGGTCTCGGTGGGCGAGCCCGTTGCCGGGTCGAGCACCGCCCACGCGCCGTTCCGCCCCCGGGTAATCTCGCCGCTGTCCGGGTCCAGCCGCACCGTCACCCGCTCGTCGGGCTCCGCCCCCGCCATGGCCCGCTCCAACGGGGTGCTGACGCTCTGCTCGGCCCTCGGCGCCGCCGAGGGAGTGGCAGCCGCCCCGGCCGTCGACGACGGTTCGGCAGCGTGCCACCACCAGCCACCGACGACCAGGACGGCCGCCGCGGCGCCGAACAGCACCACCGAGCGCAGCCGATCGTCCAAGGTCGCATCCACGGCACGAGCGTACCGGTCGGAGGTTCAGTCCTGTCGATCGAGAAGGGCGGCGTACAGGGTGAGGCCGGGGCCGAAGGCCAGCATGACGATGCGCCGGGCCGCCGGTGTCGCCCGGCCCAACCGGTCCAGGATCAGCAGCACCGTCGGCGACGAGCAGTTGCCGTGCTCGTCGAGCGTCGCCCGGGACGCCGCCAGCCCCAGCGGGGGCAGCGCCAGCTCCCGCTCGACCACGTTGAGGATCCGCGGCCCGCCCGGGTGCACCGCCCAACCGTCCACCTCGGAGCTGGTGACGCCGTGCCGGGCCAACAGCTCGTCGACGAGCCCACGGACGTGCCTGGACAGCACCTGCGGCACCTTCGGCGACAGCCCCATCCGGAACCCCGCGTCGGTGACGTCCCAGGTCATGTGATCGGCGGTCGAGGTGTCGGTGACGGCGGTGACCTCGCGCACCGCGTACCCCGGGCCGCCCGGCACGACCACGGCGGCGACCGCGGCGTCCGAGAAGAGCGCGTGGGAGACGATCTGCTGGGTGTCCACCCGGGCGCTGGACGGCTGGATGTGCAGGCTGGTCAGCTCCGCGCAGAGCAGCAGCGCCGGACGCCCCCGGGCGGTGACGAAGTCACTCGCCGCGCCGAGACCCGGCAGTGCCGCGTAACAACCCATGTGGCCGATGACCATCCGCTGGGTGTCCGCGGCCATGCCCAGGTCCCGGGCGAGCAGGATGTCCAGCCCCGGAGTGGCGTACCCGGTGCAGGAGCAGACGATGAACAGCCCGATGTCGCCGGCGCTCAACCCGGCGGCTGTCAACGCGCGGCCCACCGCCTCCTTGCCCAACGGCAGCGCCTCCACCTGGTAGCGGCGCATCCGGCGCTCGGTCGGCCAGTCCGAAACGTCCTCCAGCAGCGGGTTCACCGCAGCCTGCCGCCGGGTCACCCCGGAGTTGGCGAAAATTCGCTGCGCCAACGACCGGGTGGTGCCGGAGAAGTGCCGGGAGAAGAAGCCCTCCCACAACTCGTCCTGCGAAGCGGACGGCGGCTGCGCTGTCCCGAGCCCCGCGATCACTGGTACGGACACGATCCCCACCTCTCGTCAGATGCTGTCCTCCCCCTGGCCGTCCCACCAGCCACCCCGGCTGGTCGTTCTCCCGTACGAGCCCGGTGGCGCGGGCTCACCAACGTGGTGCCGATCCGTCACGATCCGGGTCGCCACCCAGTGCGGCGATGCCGAGCCAGTCGGCGCAGACATCCGACGTGGCCGGGTGCAGTGACCCGCAGCGGGCATCGCGGTAGAGCCGCTCCAGCGGATGACCACGGCGGGTCGCCGAGGTGCCCGCCGCCTCCAACACCGACGCCGCCACCTCGGCGGCTGTGGTGCCGGCCAGCAGCTTCGCCCGCCACACCCACCGGTTGGTCTCCTCGTCACCGGGCGCCTCGTCCACCCGGCGGGCCGCCTCCGCCACCACCAGCTGCGCGGCGGCCGTCGCCGCGTCCGCCCGACCCAGCCGGGCCCGCACCGCCGGCAGACCGGCCAGATTGCGGGCGTTGAGGTGCTCGGCCGCCGCGTCGATCGCCGCGCGGGCCACCCCCACGTAGACCGCCGCGTAGCTGGCCACCAGCCAGTGCGGCATCAGTTGGGCGACCACCAGCGCCAGCCCTTCCACCCCACCGAGCAGCCGGTCGGCGGGCACGCTGACGTCCAGGTGCAGGTCGTGGGAGGAGGTGGCGCGCATGCCGAGCGAATCCCAGGTCGGCTCCACTGTCAGCCCGTCACCGGCCGGCACCAGGAACTGGGACACCACCGACTGGTCGGCAGCGCTGCGTGCCGCCACCAGGTAGCCGTCCGCGTGCCCGGCACCGGAGCAGAAGGTCTTGCTGCCCTTGAGCTGCCAGCCCCCGTCGACCGGCGTGTACGAGGTGCTCAGCTGGGACAACCGCGCGCCCGCGCCCCGCTCGCTCATCGCGACCGCGTACCAGGAGCCCTGCGCCGCCGCGCTGAGCAGCCGGTCGCGGGCGGCCAGCGCCTCGTCCGGTACGCCCAGCGCCTCGGCCAACTCCTCGGTGACCGCACCGAGCGCACCGGTCACCGAGGCGTGCATGTTGAACACCAGGGCTGTCGCACCGTTGCCCCGGGCAAGCTCAGTGGCCACCGCGGCGTACTCGGCGAAGGTGGCGCCCAGCCCGCCGAGCGCCCGGGGCACCATCAGCCCGAACAGGCCAGCCTCGCGCAGGTCGGCGAAGTCGTCCACAGGGAAGGAACCGTCCCGGTCGTGCTCGGCCGCGCGCGCGGCGAACCGTGGTGCCAACCGGCGAGCTGCCTCAAGCGCGTGCACCGTCATCTCGTCCCCTCCTTGGCGTTCCATACCCCCGCCACGGCCTGACTATCCTTTGCGGACCCCCCGGCCCTGGTAGAGCACGGCGGTGGAGCGGGTCGGCACGATGCGCGGCGCCCGACCGGCGGGCACCGTACCGGGCGTTCCGGCCGCGCGGGCGCGGCGCAACAGCCAGGCGAGCACCCCGCCGACCTGCGGCCGGATGCCGCGCAACCGCAGGTCGACACCGTGTCGGGCGCACTCGGCGACCAGCGCCCGGGCGTCCACGAACAACCGAGGATCGTGAATGCCACGCGGCACCGTCGGCAGCCGCTCGGCGATCCGGACCGCGACGAGCCGGGCCAGCGCCGTGTCGTTCAGGGTGTCCAGCACCAGCACGCCACCCGGGCGCAACAGCCGGCACGCCTCGGCCACCGCCCGCGGCCAGTCCGGCACGTGCTCCAGCAACTCGCCGGCGGAGACCACGTCGGCACAGCCGTCGGGCAGCGGAACAGCGGTGGCGTCACCCTGGATCACGCTGACCCCGTGCTCGGCCGCCTGGACGAGGGCCGAGCGGGTCAGATCCACCCCGACGTGGCGGTAGCCCCTGCCGGCCAGGTGCGGCGCGAGCAGGCCGGCACCGCAACCCAGATCGACGAGCACCGCGCCCGCACGGGTGGCCGGCGGCACCAGCGCCGCACGCGCCTCCGCCAACCAGTGCAGCATCGCGAACGCGCCGTCGGGCCGCCACCACTCACCGGCCAGATCGTCGTACTGACGCGGATCGTTTCGCGGCAGCACCCTCGGCCCGGTGGACGCCCCGGCCGCAGCCACGTCTCGCATGGAACCGAGCGTGGCACGACTGCTCGGTAACGACCAGACTTCCCTTATGTCGTCGAGGGTGTTAGGGCTGGTCAGAGCGAGCCATCCGGAACCGGCCGCGGCGGTGACCACGGTGGCCGGTCTGCTGGCGTGGGGAGTGGGCCACCGGCCGGCCGGAATCGTCTCGGTGGTGCTCGCCGTGCTGGCGAGCCAGCTCGCTGTCGGCTGGACCAACGACGCGCTGGACGCCGAGCGGGACGCCACTGTGGGGCGTACCGACAAGCCGGTCGCCAGTGGCGCGGTCGGTCGGCGCGTCACGGCCTGGGCCGCCGTGGTGGCCGCGGTGGCCTGCCCTCTGCTGGCGCTGACCACGAACCCGGCGGCGGCGTTCTGGCTGACCCTCGCCCTGGTCTCCGCCCTGCTCTACGACTGGCCGCTCAAGGCCACCGCGTTCTCGGTGCTGCCCTACGCCGTGTCGTTCGGCGCGCTGCCCGCCTTCGTGGTGCTGGCACTGCCCGGTCAGCCGGCCCCGCCCGTCTGGCTGGTGGCGGCGGCGGCCTGTCTGGGCGCCGGCGCGCACTTCGCCAACGTGCTGCCCGATCTGGCCGACGACGCCCGCACCGGCGTGCGCGGCCTGCCCCACCGGTTGGGCGCCGCCGGCAGCCGGGTGGCCGCGGCGGGTCTCCTGCTCGCGGCGACCGCGGCCCTGGTCCTCGGGCCACCCGGGCCGCCGTCGACGATCGGCTGGGCGGCGGTCGGCACGGCCGCCGTGGTGCCGCCACTGAGCTGGTACGCCGGACGCTCGGCGAGCCGGGCCGGTCAGCGGCCGGTGGCGGCCTTCCGGGCGGTCATGCTGGTCGCCCTCATCGACGTGGTTCTGCTGGTGGCGAGCGGTCGGGTGGTCTGAACGCCACCCGGCCAGGTGGCATTGCCGGGTCCGCGTGCGGGCCTCGATCAGCCCCAACTACCCTGGAGCGCGGTCTGCGCGGGTATGGCCACCGTGCCCGGCGTACGGCCCGGGTGGGGATTGTGACGAGGAGGACCGACGTGACGCGCTCGATCAGGGGATCCCGGCGGGCGGCCCTGTTGCTGTCCGGGATTGCGGCGGCCAGCCTGCTGGCTTCGGGATGCGGCGCCGGTCAGATCGCCGAGACCGCGTTGAAGGAGCCGTCGGTCCAGGGCGTCAACCTCACGACCGACAACGGTTCCTTCTCGGTGCGGGGCCTGCTGGTGGACTACCCGGGCACCGAGGGTTACCGGGCCGGGCAGGACGCCGGCCTCGGCGCAGTGATCTACAACGACTCCAAGGAGACGGTGACGGTCACCGTCACCACCGAGAGCGCCCGCGAGGTGGTGATCAGCGGCGGCTCGGCGAGCCCGTCGCCATCCGCCTCGGAGTCCGCCTCGGAGAGCCCGTCGCCGTCCGGTTCGGCCAGCCCGTCGAACTCCACCTCGGGTTCGCCGAGCCCGTCGGCGACGCCGTCCGAGACCGGGTCGTCCTCGGCCACGCCGTCCGCCCCGGAGTCGGCGCGGGCGTCCGGTTCGGCCAGCCCGGCCGCTCCGGGCCAGCCGGCCCGGATCGAGCTGGCGCCGTTGAGCTACATCCAGTTCAACTCCGAGGCCACCTCGCAGCTCCGGCTGATCGGCCTGACCGAGGCGCTGCGCTCCGGTCAGAACGTCGTGGTGACCTTCGACTTCGGCAACGGCAACACGGTCACCGGCCAGGCGCCGGTCGCGGTGCCGCTCACCCCGGCGGCCCCTCCGTCGCCGATCATCGAGCGCGAGGGCGGCTACGAGGGCGACGAGGGCGGCACGACCCACGAGTGACCCGTAGCGCACATCGACGAACGCCCCGGCGTGGTGACCACCACGCCGGGGTGTTTTCGTCGTACGCGGGGGCTAGCGTCCTGATGTGACCACGTCCCGATCGACCCCTCCGCGTGGCGGCACGGCCGGTGCCGCCCGTGCTCGGTCCGCCGCCCGCGAGCCGCGTCCGGCCTACCAGTGCGACGCCTGCGGGCACCAGCCGCCCAAGTGGGTGGGGCGCTGCCCGGAGTGCGGCGAGTGGGGGGCGGTGGTCGAGAGCACGGTGACCGGCCCGACCGTCTCCGGTCGGGTGGTCAGCTCCCGGATGCCGGCCGAGCCGGCCCGGCCGATCGCCACCATCAGCGCCGCTCCGGCCCGCGCCCGTCCCACCGGGGTCAGCGAGCTGGACCGGGTGCTCGGCGGCGGCCTGGTCCCCGGTGCCGTGGTGTTGCTCGCCGGCGAGCCCGGCGTGGGCAAGTCGACCCTCCTGCTCGATGTGGCACAGCAGTGGGCGGTCAATGCCGGCAGCCCTTCGCTGGTGGTCAGCGGCGAAGAGTCGGTGAGTCAGGTGCGGCTGCGCGCCGAGCGGATGGGCACCCTGCACGAGCAGCTCTACCTCGCCGCGGAGAGCGACCTGGCCTCGGTGCTCGGGCACCTCGACGCGGTCAAGCCGGGCCTGTTGGTGCTCGACTCGGTGCAGACCATCTCGACGACCGGCACCGAAGGGGTGCCCGGTGGGGTGACCCAGGTCCGCGCGGTCACCGCGGCGCTGGTGTCGGTCGCCAAGGAGCGGGGCATCGCCACCGTGCTGGTCGGGCACGTCACCAAGGACGGCCAGGTGGCCGGGCCTCGGGTGCTTGAGCACCTGGTCGATGTGGTGCTGCACTTCGAGGGCGACAAGCACTCGTCGCTGCGCCTGGTGCGCGGCGTGAAGAACAGGTTCGGCGCGGCCGACGAGGTCGGCTGCTTCGAGATGCACGAGGGCGGCATCAGCAGCCTGGCCGACCCGTCCGGGCTGTTCCTGACCCGCTACGCGGAGCCGGTCCCGGGCACCTGCGTCACGGTGGCAATGGAAGGGCGGCGGGCGCTGGTCACCGAGGTGCAGGCGCTGATCGGCGCGACGGTGGCGGGCTCTCCCCGACGCACCGTCTCCGGCCTCGACTCGGCGCGACTGGCGATGGTGCTCGCGGTGCTGCAACGGCGCACCGAGCGGCTGACCCTGCACGACCGGGAGGTTTTCGCCGCCACCGTGGGCGGGATCCGGGTGGTGGAGCCGGCCGCCGACCTGGCGGTGGCCCTGGCGGTCGCCTCCGGCGGGCTCAACCTGGCGATCGCGCCGCACCTGGTGGCGATCGGTGAGGTGGGGCTGACCGGCGAGGTGCGGCGGGTCGGGGCGGTGCCGCGCCGACTGGCCGAGGCGGCCCGGCTGGGGTTCAAGGTGGCCCTGGTGCCGCCCGGCTGCGGCCCGGCCAGCACCGGCGCCGGGCCCGAGCAGATGCGGGTGACCGAGGTCACCGACGTCCGTTCGGCGCTGCACCATGCGGCCCGTGCGTCCGCCGAGTGACCCACCGTGCCGACGAGGGCGGCGAAACCGGACAGCGGGTCGTAAGCGGGAAACGCCGGAGAGGGCGGCATCGTGACACATCACAGTAACCACGACAGCACCCACCGCACGGCAGTCCGTAGACTGTGCCCGTGCCGATCGACCGCGATACCACCAAGCCAGCCGGCGCGCCGCCCCAGGCCCGCACCGGCGCCGTGGGCTCGCCCGCCCGCCCGATCAGCGTGAGCGTGACTGCGGGGGCCGCCGGGAGCGCCGGAGATCCGCTGCGGGCCAACCTCGCCCTAATGGCCCCGGGCACCGCCCTGCGCGACGGTCTGGAGCGCATTCTGCGGGGTCGCACGGGTGCGCTCATCGTGCTCGGCTACGACAAGGTGGTCGAGGGCCTGTGCACCGGCGGCTTCCCGCTGGACGTGGAGTTCTCCGCGACCCGGGTGCGCGAGCTGTGCAAGATGGACGGCGCCGTTGTGCTCTCCAGCGACGGCACCAGGATCGTCCGGGCCGCCGTGCACCTGATGCCTGACCCGTCCATCCCGACCGAAGAGTCCGGCACCCGGCACCGCACCGCCGAGCGGGTGGCCCGCCAGACCGGCTATCCGGTCATCTCGGTCAGCCAGTCCATGCGGATCATCAGCCTCTACGTCAACGGTCAACGACACGTGCTCGACGACTCGGCGGCCATCCTCTCCCGCGCCAACCAGGCGCTCGCCACCCTGGAGCGCTACAAGCTCCGGCTGGATGAGGTCTCCGGCACGCTCTCCGCCCTGGAGATCGAGGATCTGGTCACCGTGCGGGACGCGGTGGCAGTGGTGCAGCGACTGGAGATGGTCCGCCGGATCGCCGACGAGATCGCCGGCTACGTGGTGGAGCTGGGCACCGACGGCCGCCTGCTCGCCCTGCAACTCGACGAGCTGATGGCCGGCGTGGACGCCGACCGGACCTTGGTCATCCGGGACTACCTCCCGGTCGGCCGCAAGTCCCGCACCCTGGACGAGGCTCTTGTCGAGCTGGACCTGCTCGGTGCCACCGAGCTGATCGACCTGGTGTCGGTCGCCAAGGCGATCGGCTACCCGGCGGCGTCCGACGCGCTCGACGCCGCGGTCAGTCCGCGCGGCTTCCGACTGCTGGCCAAGGTGCCCCGGCTCCCGGTGGCGGTGGTCGACCGCCTGGTGCTGCACTTCGGCAGCCTCCAGCGGCTGCTCGGCGCGACAGTGGAGGACCTGCAAGCCGTCGAAGGGGTCGGCGACGCCCGGGCCCGTGGCGTCCGTGAAGGACTGTCCCGGCTCGCCGAGGCATCCATCCTGGAACGCTACGTCTGAGCGGGCTCAGCCGGCGACGGTCAGCTTCACCGGCTCGCTGAGCTTCGTGCCGACCCTGGCGAACACCTGGTACGACCCGACCGGCGCGAACGGCCCACCGGCCAGCGCACCGTCGCAGCGGCTGGTGTCCCGCCCGTTCCACGGCACCTCGTAGGAGCGCACGAAGCCCGGCGTGAAGGTCTGCACGTCCGACCCCTGGACCTTGCCGCAGGTGTCCGACGACCAGACCTTCTCGGCACCGGACTTGATGAAGATCTCCTGCAGGTCGGCGCCGACGTTGCGACTGCACGTCCGGTCCGACGTGTTCTTGATCTTCAGTTGCAGCTCGACCACCGCGCCTCGCTGCACCGAGGTCTGGCTCGCCGACGAGACCACGCTGATCTCCCCGTCGGTGCAGGTGCCGTCGTCCTCCGAACCGGCCGCCGCGCCCAGCGGCGGGGTGTTGCTGGTGATCGCCGGGCTCGGAGTCGTCGCAGTCGAATCAGCGGGCGCGGGCGGTGACGGAGACCCGGTCTGCGGTGTCAACACCGGCCCGCCGGGATCAGACGTCGCGGAGGACGTCGCCGACGGGGTGCCTCCCGCCGTCGGCTTCTGACCGCCGGACCGATCCGAACCGGTGCAGGAGTAGAGCAGGACAATCAGGAACAGAAACCCCGCTCCGAGTACGACGGCGCGACGCCGCCAGTACACGGCGGGTGGCAGGGGGCCGACCGTCAGACGCATGATGCCCTCCACCGTAGCCGCGCCGTACCCGGCAGTGCGGCGCGACGCGCCGGAACCGATTCGAGGGGTACGCCCCACCGTCCACTGAGGACAGACGACGCACTGGTCACAGGTAGACCTTGCGCTGATAGATCGCGTGCGCACCGGCCACCCGGTCCAGGAAGAGCAGCCCCGCGCAGTGGTCGATCTCGTGCTGCAACGCCCGAGCTTCGAAGCCGTCGGTCACCAACCGGACCGGCTCGCCACTGCCCGGCAGGTCACCCTCCACCACCAGCCGGCTGGCCCGCTTCACGTCACCGGTCAGGTCCGGCACCGACATGCAGCCCTCCCGGCCCGGCTTCCACCGGGTCGCCTCGACCACCCGCGCGTTGCACAGCACGAACGTGCCGTGCACCGTCACCGCCTTCGGATGCCCGGTCACGTCGACAGCGAAGACCCGAGCGCCCACCCCGACCTGCGGTGCGGCCAGCCCGACGCAGCCCGGCGAGACCCGCATCGTGGCCACCAGGTCGGCCGCCAACTGGACCGTCTCCGCGGCGGTGGGATCGACCTCGTCCGAGGCCCGGCTCAACACCGCGTGCGGGGCGGACACCACCGGCCGCACCACGCCAGGCACCAACAGCGAGTCCGGCGTCCAGTCACCCAGACCGGTGTACGCCTCGACGTCCGGCACGCGCTCCTCGCCCGTCACAGCAGATCCGGGTCCGCCGGCCGGAGGGTGACCTCCACGCCCAGCTCGGCAGCCGTCCGGTGTAGCCGGTCAACCAGAGTGTCCGCCACCCCGGCCGGCAACTCGACCTCCGCCAGGACCACGTAGAGCTCACCGGTCAACCGGGTGCTCAGGTCGGTGACATTCCCCCCGGCGTCCACCAGCACCCGGGTCATCGCCGCGACGATCCCCATCCGGTCCGAACCGTGCACCGCCATCACGTACGGCTCACCGGCCGGCGGCACGTCGCCGTCCGGTGTGACCGCGCGTACCGTCGCCAGCAGCTGGCCCTCGGCGGTCAGTGACGCCAGTGCGGCCTCGACCTCGGCGGCGGCCGGGCCGGTGCAGATGAGGGTCATCGCGAAATGCCCCCGCAGCCGCGTCATCGTGCTGTCGGTGAGGTTCGCGCCCAGTCGGGCCAGCACCTCCGCGACGTCGGCCACGATGCCCGGCCGGTCCCGACCGATGACGGTGATCGCGAGCTCGTTCATCCGGGCATTCTCCCCCGTCCGCCGGACGACGTCGTGGCACCCCGCCCGAGCCGCCCACCCAACGGGAACGCCGGGCGTGACATCATCGACGACGCCATGACTCAACCCGACTTCGCCACAGCGGTCAGCCGATGGTTCCAGCAGCACGCCCGGGACCTGCCGTGGCGCGAGCCCGGTGTCACCCCGTGGGCCATCCTGGTCAGCGAGGTCATGCTTCAGCAGACGCCAGTCGTCCGGGTGGTGCCGGCCTGGGAGGCCTGGCTGGCGCGATGGCCGGAGCCGGCCGCGTTGGCGGCGGACACCCCCGCCGAGGCGATCCGGATGTGGGGACGCCTCGGCTACCCCCGTCGGGCGGTGCGGCTGCGCGAATGCGCGGTCGCGATCGTCGACCGGCACGCCGGCCAGGTGCCGGACCGGCTGGAGCACCTGCTGGCACTGCCCGGCGTCGGCACCTACAC
>NZ_JAGPXZ010000790.1:0-2709 GCF_018070305.1 Micromonospora sp. M51
GCTCCCAGTTCTCCAGGGCGGGATGGCAGCCCACCGTGGGACAGCCGGCCCGGCCGCAGACGAAACGGCTGCGGGCCAGGCAGGCGCCCGGTGTGACCTGCCAGCCGTGTGCGGCGTACCGGATGGCGACCCGGCGCAGCCGGACCCGTTCCAGCGGCGACAGTTCGGCGACGCGCGGTCCGACATTCCCCCACATGTGTGCCAACTCCTCTCGTCGGTCCCGGCGTTCGCCAGGTCGCATGTCGAGCACCGTCACTGCCGTAACCCACGATCGTTGAGGTTGACGAACGGCTCGTGCAACTTGCACGAAAAGTACGAGGACCAGCTGTACGGCTGACGTACATCCTGTGCGACCAGCCAAAACCTGAAAGTGAAAAGCGGCCGCCGCACCCGCGGACATCGCCCCGACTCGATTGGTCGTCGGTGGCAGGGGAGGATGGGGAGATGGACGAGCTACCCATAGGACGGCGAGTGGCCTACTGGCGGGGGCGACGCAAGATGTCCCAACAGGTCTTCGCGGACCGGCTGGGCAAGTCCAAGAGCTGGGTGGACAAGGTCGAGCGCGGCGTCCGCCGGCTGGACAAGTTCTCCGTCCTCTACGAGATCGCCGACATCCTCCAGATGGACGTCCAGCTGCTGATGGGCAAGGATCCGGAGCGCCGCGCCGACGCCCTCAACTGCATCGACCAAGTCGAGGTGCAGGAGATCCGGGCGGCGCTGGAACGCTACGACTCGATGAGCGCGTACTTCGACGCGGCGCCGTTCCCGCCGCCGATGGACGACATGCGCAAGGCCGTCAACCACGCCTGGCTCACCTACCAGTACGGCCGCTACGGGATGCTCACCCGGGCGCTGCCCAAGCTGCTGCGCGACGCCCAGGCGGCCGACGCCGCGTACGGCGGTGAGCAGGCCGCCGAGGCGGCCCACCTGCTCGGCCAGGTCTACCAGATCGCCTCCTCGGTGCTGCGCAAGCTCGGCGAGTGCGAGCTCGCCTGGTTGGCCGCCGACCGGTCGATGGCGGTGGCCCAGCGCGCCGACGACCCTCTGCTGGCCGGGATCGCCACCACGCGGGTGTGCAACGCCCTGGTCGCGATGGGGCGGGCCCGTCCCGCGCTGGAGCTGAACGTCCAGATCGCCAACCGGCTGGCACCGGGTGGGAGCAACGAGGTCTCCCCGGCCCGCCTCTCCGTCTACGGGATGCTGCTGCTCCAGGGCGCGATGGCCGCGTCCCGCATCGGCGACTCGGCCAGCGTCGACGACCTGATCAACGCTGCGCAGGAGGCGGCCAACCTGCTCGGTGGCGACCACAACCACTACTGGACGTCGTTCGGCCCGACCAACGTCGAGCTGCACCGGGCCGCCGCCGCAGTGGAGCTGGGCGACGGTGGGCGGGCCGTGGAGGTGCACCGGCTGCGCATCGCGGAGCCGTCCTTCAACGCGCTGCTGCCCGAGCGTCGCGCCCACCACCTGCTCGACATCGCCCGCGGCTACGCCCAGATCGGTGACGTGGCGAACGCCGGCGAGATGCTGCTGCTCGGTGATCGGCTCGCCCCGTCGGAGATCCGCTGCCGGCCGATCGCGCACGAGGTGATGTCGGACATCCTCCGTCGCACACGTGGTGCGCCGCCTTCTCCGGTAGCGGAGTTGGCTGAGCACATGGGAGTAGGGGTATGAGCGCGGAGCCGGTCTGATGGCCGGTACAACGCGCAACAGCGGGCACCGCGAGGTGCTCTACGTCATCGCCTGCGGTTCGCCGCTGGCACGGCACGTCGGTCGTCTGGTCGACCTCGCCCAACAGGACGGTTGGGACGTCTGCGTGATCACCACGCCGGACGGGGCGAAGTTCGTCGACCAGTCGGCCCTGATTCGACAGACCGGCCATCCGGTGCGGATGCACTACAAGAATCCCGGCGACCCGGACGTGCTGCCGCCCGCCGACGCCATGATCGTCTGCCCGGCCACCGTCAACACGGTCAACAAGTGGGCGGCCGGGATCACCGACACCCTGGCGCTCGGGCTGCTGGTCGAGGCCCAGGGCAAGGGCGTCCCCATCGTGGCGGTGCCGTACACCAACGCGGCGATGGCCTGCCATCCGGCGTTTCGGGCCGGGGTGGCCCGGTTGGCCGAGTGGGGCGTCACCGTGCTCTTCGGCGACGACGTGATCGCGCTGCATCCGCCCGGGACGGGGGAACAGCACATGCACGCCTTCCCCTGGGCGATGCCGCTGGCCGCGTTGCAGACCGTCTCCTGGACCGCCGCCTAGGGCGTCCGTCCGACGCGGCCGGGCCGGGTGTCACCGCCCGGTGGCCGCCACGCCGGTAAGCTGGCCCGCCGTGAGCACAAGCGGATCCGCCCCGACTGTCGGCGACGTGGTGGCCGAGCTGGAACGGCGTTTTCCGCCGGTCTGGGCGGAGGAGTGGGACCGGGTGGGCCTGGTGCTCGGCGAGCCGGCCGCCCCGGTCCGCCGGGTGCTCTGCGTGGTCGACGTGGTGCCCGAGACGGTCGACGAGGCGCTCGCCGCGGACGCGGACATGATCGTCTCGCATCACCCGCTGCTGCTGCGCGGGGTGTCGTCGGTCGCCGCGACGACCTTCAAGGGGCGGATCATCCACCGGTTGATCCGGGCCGGGGTGGCGCTCTACACGGCGCACACCAACGCCGACGTCGCCTCCCCGGGTGTCTCCGACGCCCTCGCCGCCCGCTTCGGGC
>NZ_JAGPXZ010000791.1:0-2709 GCF_018070305.1 Micromonospora sp. M51
GCGGGACGCGGACCTGCTGCGCGACCTGTCGCCGATGACCCACATCGACCGGCTCGACGTGCCGGTGCTGCTCATCCACGGCGCCAACGACACCAACGTGCCGGCGGGCGAGTCGGCGCAGGTCGCCGAGGCCCTCGCCGCCCGGGGTGTGCCGCACGGGCACCTGGTGCTCGCCGGTGAGGGGCACGACTTCCTGGGCCGTGCCAACGCCGAGGCGGCCCGGACGGCCACCGCCGCCTGGCTGACCCGGCACCTCGCCGCCACCGCGAGCGTGCTCGGCTGAGGCGTTATCCTGCGCCGGTGGAGGTCGCGGCGCAGGGCGAGCGGTTGGCCGCGGACCTGGGCCGCTGGCTGACTGAGCTGACGTTCGTCGACCTGGACACCGACGAGGTCACCGCGCGGGTGATCGACGCGGTGGTGCGGTGGGCGGAGGCCCAGGGTTGGCGGGTCTACCGGCGCGCGCCCAGCGTGTTGCCGTTGCCACCGCCGCTTCAGCAGCGGCACTCGGTGCTCGACGTGGCGTGCGCCCGCCCGGACGGCCCGCCCGTGGTGGTGGAGGTCGACCACACCGACCGGGCCCGCACCGTGCAGAAGCTGCGCGCGGAGGCGGACGCCGGCCGGATCCCGATCTGGGTGCGGTGGGGCGTCGGGCGGTTCGCCGTGCCACCACCGCCGGTGCGGATGGTGACTGTCGAGGTGACCCGCCGCGCCGGGCCGGCCGGGCGTGGACGGCTGCACAGCCGCGTCGGCGACCGTCCCGCCCCGGCCCACTCGACCGGCGGCGGCGCGGTGACCCCGCAGGCGTTGCCGATCCCGCTGACCGACCCGCTTCCGGACCCGCCGTCGGGTCCGTGAAAGGACCCGCCGTCGGGCCCGCTGTCAGGCCCGCTTCCGGGCCCGCGAAAGGGCACCTGAAGCGAATCGTAAGCGGTCGCCGGCAGAGTTCTGGGTGTCACCGGAGAGCACGACCGACACCCAGGAGATTCCGATGCGCAAGCTCATCAACTCGACCTACATCACCCTCGACGGCGTCATCGAGAACCCGATGTGGACCGGGCCGTACTTCGACGAGGAGGCCATGAGCCTCGCCGGAGCGCAGACCGACGAGGCGGACGCGATGCTGATGGGCCGGGCCACCTACGACGGCATGTCCGTGGCCTGGCCGAACATGGACGAGAGCGACCCGACCACGGGCGCGGCGTACTTCAACAACGTCAAGAAGTACGTCGCCTCCACCACCCTGACCAACCCCACCTGGAACAACACGGAGGTGCTCCAGGGCGATCTGGTCGCGGCGGTCACCGCGCTCAAGGCCCAGGAGGGCAAGAACATCATCCAGTACGGCTTCGGCTCGGTCACCGCCCAGCTGATCCGGGCCGGTCTGGTGGACGAGGTCCGGTTCTGGATCCACCCCGTGCTGGAGGGCGCCGCCAGCGTGACGGTGCCGCTGACCGACTTCAAGGCGTCGTTCGACCTGGTCGACACCCGGGTGCACAAGAGCGGCGTGATCGTCGCCTCGTACCAGCCGAAGCGCTGAGCACCGGTCAGAGCTGAGCCCGGGCCTCGCCCGGGCTCAGCTTCGCGCCCTCGGCGACCAGCGCGTCGAAGCGTTCCCGACCGAGCGCGGCGCCCACCCGACCGGTCACCCGCTCGATCTCGTCGCGTTCGGCCGGGGCGGGCGGAGCCTGCGTGGCGAGCCGCGCCGCGGCGGCCGCGCCGAGCAACCGGGCGGCGGCCTCCGGGGCCCGCACCGCCGACGCCATCCCCTCCAGGGCGTAGCTCGCGTCGCGGGGCGCGGCCATCGCCTCGGCGACCTCGAACGCCTCGACGTGCAGGGCCAGCGCGGCGTCCGGGTCGCCACCCTGCTCGACCGCGTGGCCCAGCTCGACCAGGACCGGTGGCAGGTAGAGCGCAGGCTGGGCCTCGGCTCGCCCCCGCTCGGCGAGGCGGGTCAGGTGGGTGACGGCCAGATCGAGCTTGCCGTCGCGGCGGGCGGCCAGCCCGAGGCTCAGCTCCGCGAAGACCAGCGCGCTGGGGGAGTCGTGCTCCTGCGCCAGCCGGTACGCGCGTTCGGCCAACTCCCGGGCCTGCGGGTAGTCGCGGGTCTGCACCGCCAGCCACGCCAGCCAGGACAGCTCGGTGCCGACCTGCGGCCACAGCCCCAGCTGCTCGGCCCAGCGCAGCCCGTCGCGGTGCAGCGCGGCGGCGCGGTCGTGCTCGCCGCGCATCTCCGCCAACGCGCCCACCCACTCGGTCGCCTGAAGCTGCCCCCACTGGTCGCCGAGGTCGGCGAAGAGCGCGGCGCTGCGGGTCGCCGCCCGCTCCAGCGTCGCCTGGTCGCCCAGCACGTGCGCGATCTTGGCCTGGGTGGTGAGCACCGCGGCCTCGGTCCACGCGTCGGCGGGGGTGGGCAACAGCTCCGCCGCCAGGGCCAGGTCACTGTGGTCGGTCACCGCGTTGGCCGCGAACCAGGCGCCCCGACCGTCCGGGTCGCCGGCGACCGCGGCGCGCACCTGCGCGGGCGCGACGGCCTCGCCCCGCACCAGGGCGAAGCCCACTCGCCAGGCCGCCGCGCGGGCTTCCTGCGCCGGGTCGCCGCGCATCGACAGGGCACGCCGTGCCTCGGTGAGCCGGCCACGCAGAAACCAGTACCAGCTCAGGGCGACGGCCAGCCGCAGCCCGCCACCGTGGCCCAGCGCGGCACGCAGG
>NZ_JAGPXZ010000792.1:0-2709 GCF_018070305.1 Micromonospora sp. M51
CGGGTACCTGCGGGAGCTGCTGCCCCGCCGACCCGACCTCAAGGTGATCATCACCTCGGCGACCATCGAGACCGACCGGTTCGCCAAGCACTTCGCTGACACCGAGGGCAGTCCCGCGCCGGTCGTCGAGGTCTCCGGACGCACCTATCCGGTCGAGGTCCGCTACCGCCCGCTGGTCGAGCTCGCCGAGGGCGAGGACGACGGCGACGCCGACGAGGAGAACGTCCGCGACCAGATCCAGGCGATCGGCGACGCCGTCGAGGAACTGGCCGCCGAGGGCCCCGGCGACATCCTGGTCTTCCTCAGCGGCGAGCGGGAGATCCGGGACACCGCCGACGCGCTGGGCAAGCTGGTGCAGAAGAAGCGAACGCTGCTCGGCACCGAGATCCTGCCGCTGTACGCGCGGCTCTCCTCCGCCGAGCAGCACCGGGTCTTCGCCGCGCACAACTCCCGTCGGGTGGTGCTCGCCACCAACGTCGCGGAGACCTCGCTGACAGTGCCCGGCATCAAGTACGTGGTGGACCCGGGCACCGCCCGCATCTCCCGCTACTCCAGCCGGCTCAAGGTGCAGCGGCTGCCGATCGAGCCGATCTCCCAGGCCTCGGCCAACCAGCGCAAGGGCCGCTGCGGCCGTACGTCGGACGGCATCTGCATCCGCCTCTACGACGAGCAGGACTTCGCGTCCCGGCCCGAGTTCACCGACCCGGAGATCCTGCGGACCAACCTGGCCTCGGTCATCCTCCAGATGACAGCGATCGGGCTCGGCGACCTCGCCGCGTTCCCGTTCATCGACCCGCCGGACAAGCGCAACATCACCGACGGTGTCAATCTGCTGCACGAGTTGGGCGCGTTGGACCCGACCGAGGCCGACCCGGCGAAGCGGCTCACCGCGCTCGGTCGGCGGCTGGCCCAGCTGCCTGTCGACCCGCGACTGGCCCGGATGGTGGTCGAGGGCGAGCGCAACGGCTGCGCCACCGAGGTGCTGGTGATCGCCGCCGCGCTCTCCATCCAGGACCCGCGGGAGCGACCGGCGGAGAAGCAGGCCCAGGCCGACCAGGCGCACGCCCGGTTCGCCGACAAGGAGTCGGACTTCGTCGCCTACCTCAACCTGTGGCGTTACCTGCGCGAGCAACAGCGCGAGCTGTCCTCCAGCGCCTTCCGCCGGATGTGCAAGGCGGAGTACCTGAACTACCTGCGGATCCGCGAGTGGCAGGACATCGTCAGCCAACTGCGCCAGGTGCTGCGTACCCCGGGCGAGGGCGACCGGCGCGGTGGACGGCCGGCGCGCGACACCCCGGCCGACGCGGACGCCGGCCGGGCCCGCCGTGGTGGCGCGGACCTGCCGGAGGAGATCGACACCCCGAAGGTGCACCAGTCGCTGCTGCCCGGCCTGCTGTCGCACATCGGCCTCAAGGACGCCCAGAAACACGAGTACCTGGGGGCGCGGGGGGCGAAGTTCGCTGTCTTCCCCGGATCGGCGTTGTTCAAGAAGCCGCCGCGCTGGGTGATGGCCGCCGAGTTGGTGGAGACGTCCCGGCTGTGGGGCCGCATCGCCGGTCGGGTCGAGCCGGAGTGGGTCGAGCCGCTGGCGCAGCACCTCGTCAAGCGCAGCTACAGCGAGCCGCACTGGGAGAAGAAGCAGGCCGCGGTGATGGCCTACGAGAAGGTCACCCTGTACGGCGTTCCGCTGGTCAGCTCCCGCAAGGTCAACTTCGGGCGGATCGACCCGACGCTGAGCCGGGAGCTGTTCATCAGGCACGCCCTGGTCGAGGGTGACTGGCAGACCCACCACCAGTTCTGGGCGGAGAACAAGCGGCTGCTCGCCGAGATCGAGGAGCTGGAGAGCCGGGCCCGACGCCGGGACATCCTGGTCGACGACGAGACCATCTTCGGCTTCTACGACCAGCGGATCCCGGCCGACGTCTCCTCCGGCCGGCACTTCGACTCGTGGTGGAAGAAGACCCGCCGCGAGCGACCCGACCTGCTCACCTTCACCCGCGACCTGCTGATCAACGATGGCCGCGCGGGCGTGGCCGAGGACGACTACCCGGACGCGTGGAAGACCGACGGGGTGAGCCTCCCGCTGACGTACCGGTTCGAGCCGGGCACGCCGGACGAAGGCGTCACAGTGGACATCCCGCTGCCGCTGCTCAACCAGGTGCCGGCGGAGAGCTTCGACTGGCAGGTGCCGGGGCTGCGCGAGGAGACGGTGATCGCGCTGATCCGCTCGCTGCCGAAGGCGATCCGCCGCAACTTCGTCCCGGTGCCGGACTACGCCCGGGCCGCCCTGGCGGCGATCACGCCCGGCGAGGAGTCGCTGCTGGACGCGCTCACCCGGCAGCTGCGCCGGATGACCGGGGTGACAGTGCCCCGCGACGCCTGGGAGCCGGGCAAACTCCCGGCGCACCTGCGGGTGACCTTCCGGGTGCTCGGCGACGACGAGAAGCCGGTCGCGGAGGGCAAGGACCTGCCGGCCCTGCAACGCCAACTCCGCCAGGAGGTACGCCAAACGGTGGCGGCCGCCGCGCCGGAGGTGGCCCGCACGGGCCTGCGGGAGTGGAGCATCGGCACGCGGCCCCGCACCATCGAGCAGGTCCGGGCCGGCTACGCGGTCACCGCGTACCCGGCGCTGGTGGACGAGGGCGCCACGGTCGGGGTGCGGGTGTTCGACTCCCGCGCCGAGGCGGAGGCGGCGCACTGGGCGGGAAC
>NZ_JAGPXZ010000793.1:0-2706 GCF_018070305.1 Micromonospora sp. M51
CGGCTGCCCAGCTCCCGGGTGATCGAGCGGGCGACGCCGACGAGGCCGGCCTTGCTGGCGGCGTAGTTGACCTGCCCGGCGCCGCCGGCGAGGCCGACCACCGAGGAGATGAAGATCATGCGGCCCCACTTGGCGCGGAGCATCTTGCCGGAGGCCCGCTTGGCGACCCGGAACGCGCCGGTGAGGTTGGTGTCCACCACATCGGTGAACTGCTCCTCGGACATCCGCAGCAGCAGCGTGTCGGCGGTCATGCCGGCGTTGGCGACCAGCACCTCGACCGGCCCCAGCTCGGCCTCGACGGCGGCGAACGCGGCGTCGATCGAGGCGGCGTCGGTGACGTCGGCGCGGACGCCGAACAGCCCGTCGGGTGCCTCGCCGCTGCGGTGGGTGACCGCCACCCGGTCGCCCTGCTTGGCGAAGGCCTGCGCGATGGCCAGGCCGATTCCCCGGTTGCCCCCGGTCACCAGCACGGTACGGGCCACTGTTCCCCCTTGCGAATGGTCAGCACAGACGCGCGAAAGCCTAGGCGTTACCGACAGGTAAGCGCTAACGGGAGTCGCGTCACACTGGGGTACGACACCGGGATCAACCCCTGGTGGCACGCCTCGTGACGGTCTCGGCCCGTAGCCTCCGGGTGGTGAACCGGCATCCGATCGCCGTGGCCCTGCGGGCTCTGTGGCAGACAGTGCTGGGCCCGGACGCGCCGGTCGAACGGCCGCTGCTGGCCCGGTGGCCCGGGCCGGCCCGCTACGCCGCCCCGGTCGGCCTGCTGGCCGCACTCGGTCTCTTCCTGATCACGCTGACCGTGGAGAGCGAGTGGGGCCTGCCGATACTGGTCGCGCTGCTGTTCGCGGCGATGACCGTGGCGCCGCTGCTGGCGCTGCCCCGGCGTCCGCTGCTGGCCTGGCGGCTGACGGTGCTGGCCCTGCTGATCTGCACGTTCAACGCGCCGGCCGACCAGGCCTGGCCGTGGACCCCGCCGCTGGCGCTCGGGTCGATCGTGGTGGTGGCGGTGGTCGTCACGCGGGTCGACCGGCCGGTGCTGGGCTGGGTGGTGGCGATCACGACGGTGCCGGTGCTCACCCTGGTCGAGCCCGAGAACCGGGTCGCTGTCCTGCTGCTGCTCGGGGCGTTGGCGATCGTCGGTGACCTGATCCGACGCAACCGGCTGTCCCGGCGGGCGCTGGCCGCGCAGACCGAGCTGAGCGAGCGGGAGCAGGAACGCCGCGGGGTGCTGGAGGAGCGCACCCGGATCGCCCGGGAGCTGCACGACGTGGTGGCCCACCACATGTCGCTGATCGCGGTGCAGGCGGAGACCGCCCCGTACCGGCTGACCGACGTGCCGGCGCCGGCAGCCGCGGAGTTCGTCGCCATCGCCGCGTCGGCCCGCGACGCGCTCACCGACATGCGGCGACTGCTGGGGGTGCTGCGCAGCGAGACGACCGGGCCGCAGACCGCGCCGCAGCCGGACCTGACCGACCTGGGCGCGATGGTGGACGCCGCCCGCCGGGCCGGGCTGTCGGTCACGCTGGACGCCGAGCAGGTGGACGACGACCGGGTGCCCGCGCCGGTCGGGCTGGCCGCGTACCGCATCGTGCAGGAGGGCCTGGCCAACGCGGCCCGCCACGCGGCCGGCGCCGCGGTGCGGGTCACCGTCCGCGCCGGTGCGTCCGGCCTGGGGGTACGCGTGGAGAACGCGCCACCCGCCACGGCGGGCTCCCGGCCCGGCGAGGCGGGCTCCGGGCACGGGCTGACCGGCATGCGGGAACGGGCCACCTCGCTGGGCGGTACGTTCACCGCCGGGCCGCTGCCCGACGGGGGTTACGCGGTGGCGGCCGAGTTGCCGTACGACGCGGAGGGTGGGGACCGATGATCCGGGTGCTGATCGCCGACGACCAGGCGATGGTCCGGCAGGGCTTCGGCGCGCTGCTCGCCGCCCAACCGGATCTGCTGGTGGTGGGTGACGCCGCCGACGGGGCGCAGGCCGTGGCCGCCGCCCGCCACCTCGACCCGGACGTGGTGCTGATGGACGTGCGGATGCCGGTGATGGACGGGCTGGAGGCCACCCGCACGCTGCTCGGTGACCGGTCGGCGCAGCGTCCCCGGGTGCTCATCCTCACCACCTTCGACCTGGACGACTACGTGTACGAGGCGCTGCGCGCCGGGGCCAGCGGTTTCCTGCTCAAGGACGCCCCGGCGGCCGACCTGGTGCAGGCGGTGCGGGTGGTGGCGGCCGGGGACGCGCTGCTCGCCCCCGCTGTCACCCGCCGGCTGATCGCCGAGTTCGCGGCCCGCCCGGACCGCCGCCGCCCCCGCCCCACTGACCTGGCCGGGCTCACTCCACGAGAGACCGAGGTGCTGCGGTTGATCGCCCGGGGCCGCAACAACGCGGAGATCGCGGGTGACCTGGTGGTGGCCGAGCAGACAGTGAAGACGCACGTCGGGCGGATCCTGGCCAAGCTGGGGCTGCGCGACCGGGCCCAGGCCGTGGTGCTGGCGTACGAGACGGGTCTGGTGGCCGCCGGCGAGTAGCCCCGTGGAGCCAGCCCGGGAACGGCTCCGCGGCACGACGACCGGGCCCCGCCCCTGGGCGCACTCTCCCTCCGGACGACATTCCGGAGGGAGAACGTGATGCGACGACGAGGTGCCAGCCGGTTGGCGGTGGCCGCGCTGCTCGGCGTGAACCTGGTCCTGCCGACCCCGGCC
>NZ_JAGPXZ010000794.1:0-2687 GCF_018070305.1 Micromonospora sp. M51
GCACCTCACCGGTCTCCACCCGCTGCTTGACCTGGCGTAGCGTCCGGCGGATCAGCAGAGCAGGGTCGTCGCCGACCAGGTGCGCGGCCAGCCCGGTGGGCGGGGTGACGCCGGCCAGCGGCCGGGCGGCCAGCTCGGTGCCCCGATCGCCGGGCGCCGGCCGCACCCGCACCTCGATCGCCCCGTCCAGGCGGCCTAGCGGCTCCGGCCAGCGGCCGTCCGGAAGGACCTGCTCCGGGGGCCGGTCGACGGTCACCACCTCCCACCGGGCCGGCGCGGCGGCGTCGCCGTCCGCGCCCGGCCGGCCACCCCCACGGGGTACGCGCAGCAACCGTGCCGCCCTGGCCAGCGCCGCGCCGCCGAGGGCGGGTCCCGCCCGTGCCAGCCGTCCCATCGGCACCACCCGTCCTCCCGGTTCACGTCCCCCGATCGTCGGTCGCGGCCGGGTGAAGCGCGCTCGCCCGGAAGGGGTGAACCGGCCCGGGTCGGGTAACCGCTCGCCGACCGGGGGCGGAGCGTGTGGTGGGGGTGGGGCTGGGTGCCGGAACAGAATGAGGTACGGGTCGAACCGGCGCCGGGGCCACCGCTGTTGGCGTCCCGGCTGACACCGGCCGTGCCGCCGGAACCGGTGGTGGCCCGGCCCCGCCTGCTGCGCCGGCTGGACGAGGGCAGTGCGGGACCGGTGACGGTGGTGGCCGCCCCCGCCGGCTGGGGCAAGACGACACTGCTGGCCTCCTGGGTGCGGCTGGGCGGCGCCGCACCCGACGTCCAGCCCGGTGAGGTCGTGCCCGACTCCGGCGACCTGTCGGTGTCGCCCGCGGACACCCCCGTCTCGGCCTGGATGTCGGTGGAGGCCGGCGACGACTCCGACCGGCTCTGGGCGTACCTCGCCGCGGCGCTGCGCTCGGCGATCGGGTCGACCGACGACGGCCCGGTGCCCGACCGGCCACCGCGCCCCGACCAACTGGAGGCGTTGGCCGCCAGGCTCGCCGCCGCCGACCGGCCGGTGCTGCTGATCCTTGACGATCTGCACCGGGTCACCGACCCGGCGGCGTTGACCGGCCTGGAGTTCCTGCTGCGGCACGCCGGCCGGCGGCTCCGGCTGGTGATCGGCTCGCGCGCCGGGCTGCACCTGCCACTGCACCGGCTGCGCCTCGCCGGTGAGCTGACCGAGATCGGCCCGGACGAGCTGGCGTTCACCGACGACGAGGTGGCCGATCTGCTCACCGCCCACGCCGCCGCGCTGCCGGCGAGCGCCGTGCACCGGCTTCGGGAGCGCACCGGCGGCTGGCCGGCCGCGCTGCGCATCGCGGCCCTGGCGGTCCGCGGACAACCCGACCCGGAGCGCTGGGTGGGGCAGTTCGGCGGGGACCAACCGGAGATCGCCGGCTACCTGCACGAGGAGGTGCTGGCGACGCTCGACCCGGCCGAGGTGGACCTGCTGCGGCGTACCGCCCTGGTCGACACCGTCTGCGCCGACCTGGCCGAGGCCCTCACCGGCCGCGCCGACGCCGGGCAGGCGCTGGCCGACCTGGCCGGGACCGGTGGTCTGCTGCACCGGGAGGACACCCGGCCACCCTGGTACCGGTGTGAGCCGCTGCTCGCCGACCTGCTCCGTGCCGACCTGGCCCGGTTGCCCGCCGACGACCTGCGCGAGCTGCACGTGCGGGCCGCCGACTGGTACGCGGGCGACGGCCGGCCCGCCGACGGACTACGGCACGCCCTGGCCGCCGGCCGCTGGGACCTGGCCGGTGACCTGTTCGTCGCGCACTGGCCGGAGCTGACCCGCTACGACAGTGGCCCGGTGCACGCGCCGGCACCCGCGCCGCCGCCAGCGGAGGTGATCCGCGCCGACCCGGAGGTGGCGCTGGCCTGCGCCGCCGAGCGGGCGTACGCCGGTGACCTGCCGGCGGCCGACGGTCACCTGCGCGCCGCCGCCGGGCACGCCGCGGGCCTTCCGGTGCCGCGCCGGGACCGGTTCCTGCGGTTGGTCACCGCGCTGGAGCTGACCGTGGCCCGGCTCGCCGACGACCGCGGTGAGGTGCGGGCCGCCGCCGCTCGCCTGCTGCGTACCCGCCCGTCGGACGCCACGCCGACCCGGGTGCCGGACAGCCCGCCGACCGGTGTGGTCAGCTCCGCCCCGACGGCCGGTGGCGGCGGCGCTGCGGACGACCTGGACCTGCGGGCGTTCACCGGCACCGCCCTGGGGCTGGTCGTGATGGCCGACGGCGAGCTGCCCACCGCCCGGTGCGTCCGGGCCCGGGCGGCAGCTCGGGAGGCTGAGCGACCGCGCACCGTGCTGGTCGGGGCCCGCCGCGCCGCGCTGCTGCTCGCGGTGCGCGGCGAACTGCGGTCGGCCGAGCAGGCGGCCCGGGACGCGCTCGGCATGCCGCCCTGCCGGGGCTGGTCCTGTCGGCTCGACTGCGGCTACGCGTACCTGGCTCTCGCGGTGGTGGCGCTGCTGCGCGACCAGCCCGACGAGGCCGCCGCGAACCTCGCCCTCGCCCTCGCGGCGCTCGACGTGGCGGGCGGTTGGTCCGGCGACGCGGAGGTGGGCGACGAGTGGCTGGCCGCCGCTTCCGGGGAACCGGTGGCGGCGGCGGTGGCCGCGTTGTGCGGGGCTCAGCTGCGCCGCGACTCCGGCGACCCGGCGGCCGGCCAGCGGCTGCTCGTCCGGGCCCGGGAGG
>NZ_JAGPXZ010000795.1:0-2679 GCF_018070305.1 Micromonospora sp. M51
GCGGACGGTCGCGGCCCGGGCGTCGGCGCGGGCGCGGGGTCCAGGGCGGCGACGTCGACCAGGGCCGCCATCGGTACGCCGAGGACACCGACCAGGTGGGCGACGACCTCCAGCGTCGGCACCCGGGTGCCGGACTCGAGCAGCGAGATGTAGGACTGGTTGACCGCACCCACGGCAAGGTCCCGTTGGGACATTCCGCGTTCGGTGCGGAGGCGTCGCAGCCGTCGCCCGAAGTCGGGCTGAGCAATCTGCGTGGCCATGCGACTACCTCGTGTGCCTTTCCGTAATCCAATACGACGCGGTCCGACGCTGGACCAGGGAGCAGAATACGCCGAGCACGCCGACGCATCGCCTCCGCCGAATGGCCCGCGCTGAATTCTGCCGGGACCATACCGGGGTACGGGAGCGGGGCGGTGAACGCCCCCGCGAGCAACCCCGGGGGAAGGTGCTCGCGGGGGCCGGGACCCGTCACGGCCCGGAGGTGATGACTCCGGTATATGACTGACCCCGGCTACCTGCCCGACGGGGTCCGACTGGACACCTCCGGGCGGGTCGCGCCTGCTCCCCTCTATCCCACCGAAACCGACGCAGTCCGACAAGTCGCTATTGAAGATTTCGAATCGACACCGGGCGACGACGCCTGGCGTGGTCCGGCACCGGCAGGTGAGCGGTTCAGCAACCGGTCCAGCACCCCCCGGGCCACCCGGGCGTCGAACCGGGCCGACAGCCCCGCTCCGGCCGTCGCGACGAGGCGTCCGGCCAGCTCGTCGTCGCGGAGCAACCGGACCAACTCGCCGGCCAGCTCCGCGGCGGTCTCCCCGCCCAGGACGTCGACGCCAGCCACCAGCCCCATGCCCTCGAAGGCGATCGGTGTGCCCACCACCGGTACGCCGTACTCGATCGCCTCACCCACCTTGCCCTTCACGCCGGCGCCGTAGCGCAGCGGCGCGACCGCCACCCGTGCCTGCCGGTACATGGGTGCCAGATCGGGCACCCAGCCGTGCACGGTGACCCGGTCACCGGCCATGGCCCTGACCGCCGGCGGCGCCGCGTCACCGACCAGATCCACCGTCACCTCCGGCATCTCGGCCCAGACCAGCGGCATGATCTCGGTACACAGCCAGCGGGCCGCGTCGACGTTCGGCTCGTGCAGATAGTTGCCGACGAAGAGCACCCTCGGCGTCGACGCCCGCTGCGCAGTGGTCCGCGCCGGTCGGTGGATGTTCGACAGCACCTCGACCCACGCGTCGGGCACCAACTCCCGCAGCAGGTGACGCTCCTCGTCGGAGACCACCAGCGTCACGTCGCATTCCCGGGTCAGCAGCAATTCCACCGCCCGCATGCTGTCGGCTCGGGCCCGCAGCGCGTACCGGTCCGGGCTGCCCTGCGCGGCGGCCAGCGCCGCCTGCCGGTCGAGTCGACGAAAGTGCACATCGACCGTGTCGTACGCGACGAGGCAGCCCGGCGCGGCGTCGCGCACCCGCGCCAGCATCTGCACCGCCGGCTCGGGCCGGCAGAGCAGCGCCAGGCCGATCCGGTGCCCCTGGTCGGCGAGGAACCGGACCTGCTGCCTCCGGTCGGTGATGACACCGACGCCGGCCGCCCGCAACCGGTCCGCGTACTGCCGCTCGGCCGTCCCGTTCTGCGGAAGGAACACGACCTGACGCCCCAGGGCGAGCAGCTCGTCGATGACGCGTTGCAGGCGCAACGAACCGGAGTCGCGGTCGGGTGTCGGCAGCTGGTGGTCGACGACGAGGACCAGGTCGGCGGCGGGTGACACGGCGGTCAGCTCGCGGCGAACAGGATCAGGAGCTGTGCCGTGTCCAGCCCGTGGAAGGCGTCCCGCAGCGGGCCGGACGCCCAGGCGGTCCGGGCGATCTCGGCGGCCCGCTGCCGGGTCGCCTCGTCCCGGGCACCGGGGACCGCGCCGATGCCGTGCAGGATCGTGATCAGCACGGCGGTCTCCTCGTCGGGCCGCGCGCCGTTGAGGGCCGCGTCGATCCCGGCCCGGATCTCCCGCTCCCGCGAACCGTCAGCGGTCGGGAAGCTGCGGGTCTTCACCAGGCCGAGCACGCGATTCTCCTCGATCCGGATCGCGCCGTCGGCGGTGAGCAGCTCCAGCAGCGGCTTCCAGCAGTCGTGCCCGAGGTTCTCGGCGGCCCAGCCGACCTTGGTCGGCTTCTCCCCCAGCTTCGCCAGCGCGGTGTCCAGGGCGGGGTCGCCGGTCGGGGTGCCGTCGGAGACCACCACCCGGGCCTCCCGGGCGTCGTCCGACGCGGGGATCGAGATGCGACCGGCCCGCACCAGGTCGAGCAGCACGGCACTGCCGACCGCCCGGTACCGGCGGCCGAGGTCGACGGTGCTGCGCCCGCTCTCGTCGTCGAGCAGCAGCAGGACAAGGTCTTCGGCCAGTCGGGACATGAGCACTCTCCTCGGTGGGATCGGATGAACATCGAACAGCTACGGGTGGATCAGGGTCAGGCGGCGCGGCGGCTCAGGGCGCGGTCGCGGCGGGCGGCCATCGTGGAACCGGACTCGCGGCGGGCCATCAGGCGCAGCACCACCGGCGCGGCCAGCATGCCCAGCACCGCCCAGCCGCCGAGCACCGCCACCGTCTCCCAGTGCCGCCACGACTCGCCGATCTCGGCGGCGAGGGCGCTCTCCGGCAGCAGCGCGGAC
>NZ_JAGPXZ010000796.1:0-2679 GCF_018070305.1 Micromonospora sp. M51
GGTACGTCGGCCGGCGCCGACGGTACGAGGGCCGGTGCCGCTGCTACGTGGGCCGGTGCCGCCGGCCGGTCCGGGGGCGGGGCGTCGCCGTCCCGTTCGGACACGACATCGCCGCCGACCGGCGCGACCTGGCCCGACGTGTGGGCCGAACCGACCGGGTCGCACGCCTGGGCCGGACCGACCGGGCCGGACCGGTCGGCCGAACCGACCGGGCCGGTGGGGCCGGGCGCGGCGGTGCCCCCGGTACGACCGGCGAACCGGGACACCAGCACCGCCGTCGACGCCACGGCCCTCGACGCGAGCGGACTGCCCCGATCGGCCCCGCAGCCGGTCCGCTCCATGGTTTTCCGAGCGCAGGGTCCACCGGGCAGCCGCCCCCACCGACCGGAGCCCGAACCCACCCCCACCACCGCACGCCCGCCCCGGGGCGCACCCTGGCCCGGCGCGGTCGACCACGGTCCCGGGCGTTCCGCCGACCCGCCCGCCGCATCTCCCACCGCCACCCGGAGCACCGGTGGCCACGACGGGTCCCCCGGCGACTCGGACGGTCCGCCCCGGCCCGGAACGGACCAGCGCGGCCGGCGTGCCGGCGCACCGAGCGCGGCCCGGTCGGCGCGCGCGGACTCAACGACGTGGTTCGGGCGTCCGGCCTGGCCGGACCTGGGCGGGACCGACGCATCCGGGACCGGCCGCACCGCGACGGATGGCCGGGACACGCCCACCACCGGGCGCGGGGACGTGACGCGCGTCGGGGACGGTGACCGCTGGCTGGACCTGCCCGGCGAACAGGCTCGGTCCGGGCGACGGGCCGCCCTGCCCGACCCCGGGTGGGACACCGTCGGCGGCGGACGGGCGACGGGCATTGCGACGCCGGTCGGGTCGGGGAGGGGCGACGACCCGTGGCCGGCGCTGCCCGACGACAGCGCACTGTGGTCGGTCGCCGGGCCGGCGCTGGACACCGCCCAGCTCAGCCGACTGGACCGGGAACAGGCGGGTGACTGATGGAACGCGTCGCCTTTCTCATCGACTCCACGGGTGTCCGCGTGGACTGCCTGCTCAACCCGGAGACCGTGCAGGTGACCCGGCTCGCCGGGGTCCGCCAGCGGGGTGCCGGCGGCGGGCAGCTCACCGGGTCCGGCCTGGCCGACGACCCGCTGGTCTTCACCGGCGGGGGTCGCACCGAGCTGGTGCTCGATCTGCTCTTCGACGTCGACTTCGTGGAGGCGCAGCTGCGTCCGGCCGACGTGCGGGTGCTCACCCGTCCGTTGTGGATGCTGGCGGAGAACTCCACCGCCGACCACGGTTGGCTGCGGCCGCCGCTGGTCCGGTTGGTCTGGGGCAAGACCTGGAACGTGCCCGGTGTGATCATCGCGGTGGCGGAACGCTTCGACGCGTTCACCGGCACCGGGTCACCGCGACGGTCCTGGCTGCGGCTGAAGCTGGTCCGCGCCGCCGAGACGGCCGACCAGTCCGAGGCCGGCTTCGCCGAGGAGTTGGCCGCCGCGAGCACCCCGACCGCCGCGCCGGGCAGCGCGGTGATCGCCGCCGGTGACGGCGCGGCCGAGCCGGGTCGCTCCGGCGTACGGTTCGACCTGCTGGCCAACGACGCGCTCGGCTCGCCGCTGCGCTGGCGGCTGCTGGCCGAACACAACCGGATCACCGACCCCCTCGCCGTGCCGGCCGGCACCACCCTCGCCGTCCCACCAGCCGGCCCGCCGGGCGGTGGGCCGACACTGGCGGGTGCGGTGACCGGAGTCGCGCGGGCGGTGGCCGGCGCGGTCGGCGCCGGCGCGTCGTTCGTGGGCGCCTCCATCGCCACCGCGCCCGCCGCCTGGGGCCCGACGGCGGGATCGTCGACCGGGCCCACCCCGACCAGCACACCCCCGAGCCCCGGGGGTGCGTCGTGACCAGCGTCGCGCCCCGGGCGTTGACCGTCCGGCTCGACGGCGTCGAGCTGGTCGGCGCCGCTCGTCAGCGGATCCGGTCACTGCGGGTGGCGGCCCGCCTCGACCAGCCCACCCAGGCCGAGCTGGTGCTCGCCACCACCGCCGGGGTCGGCGCGTTCGACCCGGCGGTACGCCCCGGCACGGCGCTCGACGTACGGCTCGCCGACCACGCGGACGCCCTGTTCACCGGTGAGGTCACCGGCGTGGAGGTGGAGTACGCGGCCGACGGGGCGGCGGTGCTGCGGTTGCGGGCGTACGACCCGCTGCACCGGTTGCGCAAACGGCAGGGGTTGCGGGTGTTCACCTCGGTGACCGCCGTCGAGCTGGCCCGGGAGCTGTGCGACGCGGTGGGGCTGACGGTGACCGCCGAGGATGACGGTCCCCGGTTGGAGCGGCTGCTCCAGCACCGGCACAGCGATCTGGAGTTGCTGCGCGAGGTGGCCGGCCGGGCCGGCCTGCACCTGGCCGCCGACGGTGACGGGGTCCGGCTGGTCACCCTCGCCGGTTACGGGGAACCGGTCGTGTTGACGCTCGGCGCGGGGGTGCACACCCTGCGACTGTCCACCAACACCGATCAGGCCAGTGGTGCCAGCGCCGCGCTGGGTTGGCATCCGCAGCGGGCCGAGGTGATCAGCCAGCAGGTCGACGAGGCCCGTTGCGGCAGGCCCGCCGACGACCGCCCGGATCCGGCCGACGTGGGTGCCGGCGGGGTTCGCACCGCAGTGGACCAGCC
>NZ_JAGPXZ010000797.1:0-2678 GCF_018070305.1 Micromonospora sp. M51
GTACGGGCACGGCAGCCAGGTGCCGGGCGGCCCCGACCACCAGCCCGGCAGCGGCCAGCACCGGCGCGAGAGCGGGGTGCGGCGGTGCGCCGGCCGCGTCCAGGCCGACCACGGTCACCGGGCCCACCTGGGTCGTCGGGATCACCGGCTTCGCCCGGGTCGTCGGTGGCATCGGTTCCGCCCGGGTCACCGGCTCAGCCCGCGTCATCCGGGCCACCGGCCGGACGAGGCGACGACGTGCGCTCCGGCGAAGTCGACCATCGCCACGTCCACTGTGACCGTCGGCCCGGCGAAGCGCCGCAACACCGCCTGGACCCGCTGGCAGAGCAGGTCACCGGCCGGGGCGAGCAGCCCGGCGGCCTCCCACAGCTCGTACGCGTGCCGCCCGGTGTTCGCCTCGGTCACGGCGGCGACCAGCGACGGGTCACCGCCGGCCTCGGCGGTCACCGCGCCGAGCAGGGAAAGGTCCACCTTGGATCGGGTGTAGTGGGTCATCAGGATGCCCGCCGCGAGTTTGGCGAGCTTGCCGGCCATGCCGACGAAGACCACCCCGGTCATCGCGTCCTCGACGGCGGCGGTGACCGCCGCGCCGGTGAAGTCGCCCACCTCGACGAAGCACACCTCGGGCAGGTCCGGCAGCAGCGCGCGGGCGGCCCGCTCGGTACGCCCACCGGTGCAGAGCACCACTGCGCGCTCGCCCTGGGCGGCCATCACGTGCACTGCCTGCACCACGCTGGCCCGCCACGACGCGGTGGAGAAGGGACGAACGATCCCGGTGGTGCCGAGAATCGAGATCCCGCCGAGGATGCCGAGGCGGCGGTTGGTGGTCTTGCGGGCCATGATCTCGCCGCGAGGCACGCTGATCACCACCCGGACGCCGACCTCGCTGAGGTCGACCACCTCGGCCACCGCCTCGCCGATCATCCGGCGGGGGGTGTCGTTGATCGCCGGGCCGCCGACAGCGAGCCCGAGGCCGGGCTTGGTCACCGTACCGACGCCGGCGCCGCCGGCCAGCCGCAGGCCGGGTACGTCGGTCCAGTTCACTGTGGCGGTCAGCTCGGCGCCGTGGGTGACGTCCGGGTCGTCGCCGGCGTCCTTGACCACCACCGCCTCGGCGCGCACCGGTGGGGTGCCGCTCACTTCGCAGCGTTCGACAGGAAAGCGCACCCGGCGCCCGGCGGGCAGCCCGATCTCCACCTCCTGTTGGGTCTCGCCGGTGACCAGCGCGGTGACCGCCGCCTTGGCCGCCGCCGTCGCGCACGCCCCGGTGGTCCAGCCGGTGCGCAGCGCGGTGGGCCGGACCTTCGCGGTACGCGGCAGGTCCGGCTCGCGCAGCGGCGGCTCGGCGTACGTCATGGTGTGGCTGTCCCCCCGGCGCGGGCGCTGGCCTGACGGCGCAGCTCGGCGCGGGCGGCCGGCTCGGCCCGGCGGAAGGTGTGGAAGTGCCCGGGGTGATAGAGGTGCGAGCGGGTGCCCTCGGCGGCGAGCGCCGGCCCGACCAGGAACAGGGTGTGCTTCCACAGCTTGTGCTGCTTGACGGTCGCCTCCAGGGTGCCGACAGTGCAGCGGACCACCAGCTCGTCGGGCCAGGTCGCCTGGTACGCCACGACGGCCGGGGTGTCCGGCGGGTAGCCGCCGGCCAGCAGCTCGGCCTGCACCTGCCCGGAGCGGGCGGCGGAGAGGAACAGGGCCATGGTGGTGCCGTGCCGGGCGAAGTCGCGGACCCGCTCGCCGGACGGCATCGGGGTCTTGCCGCCTTCGAGGCGGGTGAGGATCACCGACTGGGCCACCTCGGGCACTGTCAGTTCCCGTCCGACGATCGCCGCGACGGCGGTGAACGAGGACACCCCGGGCACGATCTCGACGGCCAGGCCGAGCGCCCGGCACAGGTCCAGCTGCTCCTGCACGGCGCCCCACAGCGCCGGGTCTCCGGAGTGGATCCGGGCCACCGTTATCCCCTGTTCGGCGGCGCGCCGGTAGAGCGGCAGCACACCCTCGATGGGCAACTGCGACGAGTCGACGATCTCCGCGTCGGGGCGGGCGTGCGCCAGCACGTCGGCGTGCACCAGGCTGGCCGCCCAGATCACGATGTCCGCCTCGGCGATCACCCGGGCGGCCCGCAGGGTCAGCAGGTCCGCCGCACCGGGGCCGGCACCGACGAACCACACCTTCGCGTCGCTGGTCACAGCTTTCCTCCTCGGTGCTCACGGCGGGCCGGAACCAGCAGCGTCGACAGGTACGGCAGGTCGTCCCCGGTGTCGTCGACCGGCCCGACGCGTTCACCGGGCAGCCCCAGGCTGCGGCCGAGCACCGCGTCGGCGAGGCGGCCCTGCCGGCGCAGTTCGGCGAGCAGCTCCGGGTGCCGCCGCCAGCCCTTGTAGGCGACCACGGTGCCCGGCCCGGCGAGGGCGTCGGCGAAGAGCGCCAGGCCCGCGGTGGCCGGCAGCAGGGTGAGCGGTTCGCGTCCCTCGCAGAGCGGGGTGCCGCTGCGCGCCGCCAGCTCCTGCATGGCGGTGACACCGGGCACTGTCGCCACCCGCACCGCCGGGCGCAGCGCGCGGACGCTCTGGGCCAGGTACCCGAAGGTGGAGTAGACGTTGGGGTCGCCGATGGTGGCGAACACCAGCGACCGTGCGCCCGCGTCGATCGCCTCGACGACCACCCGGGCCGCCTCGTCC
>NZ_JAGPXZ010000798.1:0-2677 GCF_018070305.1 Micromonospora sp. M51
AGGTGGTTGTGGTGGGTGTAGATGTTCCAGCCGGCCAGCCCCCACATGTACGGGAAGGCGATCGGGTGGGTCAGCAGCTCACCGAAGAGCTCGTCGCGCTCCAGGAAGCCCAGCAGGTGCAGGGTGCCGTCCTTCTTGGTGGTGCCCTTCGCCTGCTCCTCCGCGTAGACGCGGTCGACCGCCGCCTCCAGCGCCGCCCGGTGGTCCTCGGTCAGGACGTTGCGCAGCAGGAGGAAACCCTGCTCGTGGAACTCCTTGCGGTCAATGTCGCTGATCGGTTCGTAACCGGTCCGGTCGCCGTAATCGAACACCGCGTCGTACCCCTCCCCATGAGGTGAAACCTTTTCTGGCACAGGCCGCCGATCGTAACGCGGTGGCCCAGGCATCGGGGAGGGTGTGTTGGGGGATTGGGTCGCAGTGGGACCCCACGCAGCGAGAGAAACGCACAGAGTGAGATCAAGGCGATCAATAGCCGGGTTTAATGCATTTTGCCGGATTGTGCGGTCACTGCCGGTTAGGAGATCCGGGTCGGGTCAACCCTCGTTGAACACCTCGGCCACCACCTGACCGGCCGGGCTCTGCTGCCCGTCCACCCGACCCCACGAGCCGTTGCGCGCGGTCCACTCCAGGTCGCCGAAGCGAACCCGCTTCACCCCGTGGTCCTGGGCGTGTGACACCAGCCAGTGCGCGTACCGCCAGCCGTCGCGTTGGTCGCCCGGGGTGACCGCCAACCCCGTCGGGTCGGTCGGGTCGGTGCCCTTCAACCCCCAGTCCAGCACCAGGTTGCGGGTCAGCTGCGCCGCCGCAGCCGCGCCGTACATCGCCGGGGTGCGCCCCACGGTGCAGGCGACAGCGCCGCTGGCGTCGCCGAGCAGTGCCCGGCTGAGCACCTCGGAGTCGTCGGCCCTCTTCTGGTACGCCTCGGGGAACGCCGAGCGCTGCACCCGCTGGGCGGCATCGGTGACGCGCATCTTCTCCCAGCCGCGCACCTTCTTGAGGGCCGCGTAGAACCGGTTGGCCGCGTAGCGCGGATCGCGGATCTGCGCCGGGGTGCCCCAGCCCTGGCTCGGTCGCTGCTGGAACAGGCCGACCGAGTCGCGGTCGCCGTCGGCGAGGTTGCGCAACCCGGACTCCTGGTACGCGGTGGCGAGCGCGACAACGACGGCCCGCTCGGGCATGCCACGCTTCGCGCCGATCGCCGCGATGGTCGCCGCGTTTGCCATCTGGTCGGCGTCCAGCGCGACCCGACCATCGGCCTGCACCGTGCACTTCCGCGCCACCAGCGGCAGCGTGAGATTGTCGCCGACCTGCCGTACGACGAGCCAGATCGCGATCACGGCGACGAGGATGAGCACCACTCCACCCGCCACGGTTGCCCGAGTTCGCACCCACACCCCCAGATCGACAGTCCGCCAAGCGTACGTCCCCGCACGCCCCCTCCGGGTCGTCCGAGCGGTTCGGGCCCGACTCGGGCGCCTCGGACCGGTTCGGGTCGCCTCCGTTGTCGCGTACCGGTTGGCGACGTTCCCGCTTCGGTGGCGATCTCACCTGCTCGCTGGTTCTGTCACGTGCCCGGTGCCGGCCTGTCGGGAGTGTCACCGGGTGCGCGACGACGGGAAGCGATTGACCAGTCAAGGACTTATCTCTGTTGACATGTCAATCCGACCGACCGCCACCACCTGGGCGAGTCGGTCACCGAACGAGGAGGAGTGTCATGGGAACGCTTGACGGCAAGGTCGTGCTGATCACCGGCACCGGGGGTGGTCTGGGCCGCGTCGCGGCGCTGACCTTCGCCCGTGAGGGCGCGAAGGTCGTCGGGGCCGACCTCCAGGTCGCCGCGAACGACGAGACGGTCGACCTCGTCCGCCGCGCCGGGGGCGAGATGACCGGCATCGCGCCGGTCGACCTCACCGACCCCGAGCAGGTACGCACGCTCGTCGACGACGCTGCCGCCGCCTACGGCGGGCTGGACGTGGTCTACAACAACGCGGCAGCGCTCCGCTTCGGCCCGATGCCCGACTTCTCCGTGGCGGACTGGCGCTACACCATCACCGGGGAACTCGACATTCCGTACTTCGTGTCGAAGTTCGCCTGGCCGCACCTGGTCCGGCGCGGCGGCGGCGTCATCATCAGCGCCGCCTCCATGGCCGGGACGATCGGCGGCCACGTGCCGCCGATGGTCGGTCACACCGCCGCGAACGCCGGCATCATCGGGATGACCCGACAGCTCGCGCTCGAAGGCGCGCCGCACGGGATCCGCGCCGTGGCGGTCAGCCCCGGGCCCACCCTCACCCCGGCCAGCGAACGCGACCTCGGTGACAACCAGGAGGCCCGGGACGCCATCACCGCCAAGACGCTGCTCAAGCGCTTCGCGCGCCCCGAGGAGGTCGTCGAGCTGGTGGTCTTCCTCGCCTCGGACCGGGCGTCGTACATCACCGGGGCGAACTACCCGGTCGACGGCGGCGCGACCGCCTGGTGACCCGAGCATGGGCGCCGCGGCTCCCGGCGGCGCCCCTGACCCTCAGTCGTCCTGAGCGGGCACCCAGCGCGCCGGACGTTTGTCGCGGAACGCGGTGACCCCCTCGCGTCCCTCGTCGGACAGGAAGTAACCGGTCGAGACGGCGGAGAGCCGGGCCAGCTCGGCACGCAGCTCGGCGGTGGCCGGCCGGCGCAGCAG
>NZ_JAGPXZ010000799.1:0-2670 GCF_018070305.1 Micromonospora sp. M51
GGTGCGGTTGCGGGCGGTGGAGCACGGCCGGCCGGCGTTGATGGCCTCCACTGTCGGTGTGTCCGGGTTCGTCGCACCCGACGGGCGGGTAAGCGATGCCACCGGGTTCAACACCCGGGAGGTCGTGGTGCGGCAGGTGCGCCTCGACGACGGACGCACCCTCGCCACCCGCCTCGGTTGGTGGCCGGAGGTGACGCTCGCCGCGCTGGCCGCGGCGGCCCTGGTCGGCGCGGCGGTGCTGCGCCGACGGCGGGTCATGCCCGGATAGCAACAGCCGGTACGCCGGCGGGAGCGGAGGAACCGTGATCCAGGCGACCGATACGATCCGACGCCCGGACGAGGTGCCCGGGGTGGGCCGGGTGCTGGTGGTGATCCCCACCTACAACGAGGCCGACAACATCGCCGCGATCGTGGGCCGGGTCCGGCGCGCCGCCCCGGCGGTGCAGGTCCTCATCGCCGACGACAACAGCCCCGACGGCACCGGCGCGATCGCCGACGCCCTCGCCGACGGTGACGCGCACGTGCAGGTGCTGCACCGCCAGGGCAAGCAGGGCCTCGGCGCGGCGTACCTGGCCGGGTTCGGGTGGGCGCGCGAGCGCGGCTACCAGGCGGTCGTGGAGATGGACGCCGACGGCTCGCACGCCCCGGAGGACCTGCCGGCGTTGCTGGACGCCGCCCGCGACGCGGACGTGGTGATCGGTTCCCGGTGGACCAGTGGCGCGCGGGTGCTCAACTGGCCGCTGCGGCGGCTGCTGCTGTCGCGCTGCGGCAACCTGTACGCGCGGCTGGCGCTGGGCATGCCCGTCTCGGACGCCACCGGTGGCTACCGGGTGTACCGGACCAGCGCGTTGGACGCGATCGACCTGGAGTCGGTGACCTCGCAGGGCTACTCGTTCCAGGTGGAGCTGTCGCGGCTGGCGCACCGGGCCGGGGTGCGGATCGTGGAGGTGCCGATCACGTTCGCCGAGCGGGAACGCGGCGACAGCAAGATGAGCCCGAAGATCGTGGCGGAGGCGCTGTGGCGGATCACCGCCTGGGGGGTGCGGGACCGACGCCAGTCGGTACGCCGCGGCCTGCACGGCACCGCCACCGGTCAGGCCCGGTGGCCGTGAGCGCGGTCGTGTCATGCTGGATGAGCGGACCACGTCCGTGGTGTCCGTAGGAATGGCGATGAGGTGAGATGCGCCGAGGACTGAGGTTCGTACCGTTGGCCCTGTTGCTGGCGGTGGTGCTGGAGCTGGCGGTGTTCGTCGGCGTGGGACGGGCGCTGGGGTTCGGCGCGGCGGTGTTGCTGGTGTTCGCCGCGTCCCTGCTGGGTCTGGTGCTGCTGCGCCGCGAGGGGATGCGCGCCTGGCGGGGGTTCCGTTCCGCAGCGGCGGCCGGGCAGCCCCCCGGCGGGCAGGTGACCGACGGCCTGGTGGGGTTGGCGGGCGCGTTGTTGCTGGCGGTGCCCGGCCTGGTCAGCGGGCTGGTCGGGGTGTTGCTGCTGGTGCCGCCGGTGCGTCGGCTGGCCCGCGCCGGGGTGCGCCGCGCCACCGAGCGGCGGGTGTCGTCGATGGTCGCCGGTGACCTGTTCGGGCCGCGCACGGTGCGGGTGCGCCAGGGTGCGCCGCAACCGACCCCGCAACCGGAACAGCCGGTGGTGGTCGACGGCGGTCGGGCCATCGAGGGTGAGATCGTCGAGCCCGGTCGGCACTGACACCGCCCATCAGACACGGCGACGCCCCCGGGGGTTTCCCCGGGGGCGTCGCCGTTGTGTGTCGTGCGGCTCAGGCGCGGCCGCGGCGGGTCCGAACCTCCTGCAGGCGCTCCTCCAGGATGTCCTCCAGCTCGGCGATCGAGCGCCGCTCCAGAAGCATGTCCCAGTGGGTACGCGGCGGCTTGGCCTTCTTCTGCTCCGGCTCGCTGCCGTCGACGAGTCGGGCGACGCTGCCGTCGAACTTGCATTCCCAGGTCGTCGGGACCTCGGCGTCGACGGCGAACGGCACCTCGAACTGGTGGCCCTTGGCGCAGAGGTACTCGCGGGTCTGACGCGGCGCGAGCTCCGTGTTGCGGTCGGATTCATAGCTCACCGCGCCAAGGCGGCTTCCGCGCAGCATACGCTCGCCCATGATCGACTTCCCCTCGTTCGTGGTGCTGGTCTTCTGGGTGTAACGGTGCGTCCCCGCCGCGCCATTCCCGCCCGAGGGCGTGAGGCGTCCACGGGTGGGCCGGGACCAAGGGTAGCCGGCCGGGACGGTCACCCGGTGAGGTGATCCCCAGGCGAGTCGCGACAACGGTGCGTGTGCGCGGCCACCGGGGAGGTTAACCGCGCAAGCTTACCGAAGGTTGCGCCACGATGCTCAGGTCGTGTCGCCGGGAGTGCCGGCACCGAGACGGGCCAACGCCTACGCCAGGTCACTGACCTGGTCGCCGAGCTGCGCCACCCGCCGCTGGGCCAGATCCCGGTCGGCCTCGGCGGCGTCGAGCCGTACCGTCAGGGCGGTGCGGTGTCCCTCGGCGGTCGCCGCGGCCTGCCGGGCCACGCTCAGCTCGGCGGTGAGCGTGTCGCGGTGGGCGGCCACGGCGGTCAGCTCCGCGCGCAGGCGCGCGGCCAGCTCCGCGGCCTCCTGCCGGGCCTCGTCGGCCTGCCGGGCGGCGACCTCGGCGCGGTCGCGGGCCCGGTCGGCC